>NZ_DBMAHT010000222.1:0-1590 GCF_057866825.1 Mailhella sp. | reverse complement strand
CGGCGTTTTCGTCGTAGGCGTCGGCCTCGCGGAAGTCGAAGGAAATGGCTCCGGCGGGACAGGCGGGCAGGCAGTCGCCGAGGCCGTCGCAGTAGTCGTCGCGCACGAGACGTGCCTTGCCGTCCTGCATGACGATGGCCCCTTCATGACAGGCGGAGGCGCACAGGCCGCAGCCGGTGCAGGCTTCTTCATTAATATGGATGATTCTTCTCAGCATGTTTTTCTCCTGATGAACTGATGAAGCGCTTGCGGGGAGCGCCTGTGAACGTGACCGCGCCGGACCGAATGCCGCGACGCGCGAAGAAATTCGACGAAACCCGGAACGCGAAACAGCATGCGGACACGCCGCGCCCGGGACGAACCTTCCCGGCCTGCGGGAGTCCGCCCGTCAAAGATAATTCCGAACATGCGCCGCGCAAGGATATTTTTCTGTGATCTCGGACATTGACGCCGCAAAGCCGGGGTCGTACACCAGAGCGAAATCCGCCCGACGCCTTGAAAAAGACGTCACTTTTTGCCGAAACGGCCCTCCGGACATGTCCGGACGCCCCCGGCGACGCCGGCAACAGACGCGCCACGACTCGCGTCCGTTCGCCGCGCCCGTTCCGTGCCGCCCCAGGAAACGCTTCCGCCCCGACCATCGAGACGCCCTCCCGCTTCCCCGGCGGTGCAACAGTTCTCACGCAGGAGTATTTGCCATGGATGCCACGGACCGCATCTTTCTTGCCATGATCGACTACTTTGCCAATGATCCCAAACGGATCCAGCACCTGACCAAGGTTCACGCCTTCGCCCGGCTCATCGGACACGAAGAAGGACTCGATTTCCGCACGCAGTTCGTGCTCGAATCCGCGGCCCTCGTTCACGATATCGGCATCCGCCCGGCCGAAGCCAAGTTCGGAAGCTGCTCCGGCGCGCTCCAGGAACAGGAAGGCCCCGCCGAAGCCCGCCGCCTGCTCGAAAACCTCGATATCGACCCCAACGTCGTCAACCGCGTCTGCTTCCTCGTGGGACACCACCACACCTACACCGATATCCACGACCCCGACTACCAGATCCTCGTTGAGGCCGACTTCCTCGTCAACCTCTACGAAGACAACGAAAGCAAACACGCCGCTTCCGCCGCCCTCCGCCGCATCTTCCGCACCCCCTCCGGATCAAGAATCTGCAAAACCATGTTCGGACTCGACGAAGAATAGAAGGAAGAAACCAGGCTAGAGCCCTCGGGGCTCCGCCCCGGGAAAGGCAGGAAAGACAGGAAAGGCATGCGGGGGAAATAATTCCCCCCGCGCCCCCCTGTTTCCGCCGAAGGCTGCGCCATCGGCGGGGCGGGAGTGTGCAGGCAATGCGCGTTGCCGAAGCCATGTCTGGCAGGGGCAGTCTGCGGATGCCGGAGTGCCTGGCAGGCACTGTTCGGTCTGCGGACTCAGTGCAGGTGTGCGCTGCTGCGCCCACCTGCGGTGGCCGACTCCTGTCCGGCCTTCGCCGGGCAGTCGTGTCAACGGAAGGATTTCCAGATTTTTTGGGAAAAACATCGAGGGCCGCAAAGGTAACCTGAAAAACCTTCTCTCAACGCTCTGGGACCCGCGA
>NZ_DBMAHT010000221.1:0-1795 GCF_057866825.1 Mailhella sp. | reverse complement strand
GAGGCGGCGTCATGACCGGGAATCCTCCTTCGGCGCGGACCGGTAAAGAGGAATGTTGTCGAAGCTCGTCAGATTGTAGAGGCAGAAGGGAATCATTCTGCCATCGGGAGCCACGACGTGGATGCAGCAGCCGCGAACGCGCTCCACATCCAGACTGAGGGCGTCCTGAAAGGCCATGGCGGAAAGCGTGAAACGCCGCTCTGCGCCGGAACGGGCAAGGAAGCGGGAAAAGGCGTCGTTCAGGGAACTCTCTTTGCGGGGCGAGGCCCAGTGGGCGGCCGTGAAGGCGCGCGAGGCGCGGGAGCCTTCGGCGTTGTCCACCACGCGGGGAGATGCAGCCGTCGAGGTTCCGCCGGAACAGCAGGCCGCGCCCACGGGTTCGCCGAGCGTGTTGTCGCCGTTTCTGGCGTACACGGCGCTGAAGGAGCAGAGCGGATGCTCGCAGGAGGGCGCATGAAAGTGCGAGGCCTTCACCATGCCGCGGCTCTGCTTTTCCAGGCAGACCATGAGTTCCGGCAGCGTGATGCGCGGAGCATTCCCCATGTCCCACGGAAAGCGCCCGAACGACGACACCGGCTGAAAGTGCAGGCCGCGCACATGGCCGCCCCGCGAGAGCGCGAAGCGCAGAAGATCGCCGACCTGCCCGTCGTTGACGCCGCGCACCAGCGTGCATACCAGCACCACGCCGAGCCCGGCCCGTCCGCAGGCCTCGATGGCCGCCTCTTTGAGCGCCAGACAGTCGCGGCCGCGCAGCGTGCGGTACACCGCGTCGTCCACGCCGTCAAACTGCAGATACACGGAATCCAGACCCGCGGCCCGGAGCGATTCGGCGTACCCCGCTTCCCTGCCGAGGCGCAGACCGTTGGTGTTGACCTGCACGAGCGCAAATCCCTTTTCCTTTGCCATGCGGATGAGGTCGGGTAGATCGTCGCGCTCCGTGGGCTCTCCGCCGGAGAGCTGCACGTTGCAGGGCCCGGACGCCCGGGAAAGCGCATCCATCTGCCTGCCCACCGCCTCCGGCGACGGATCCTCGGAAGATTTTCCCGCGCGGGCGTAGCACACGGGGCAGCTCAGAGAACAGCGCATGGTCACTTCGATGAGGCCCGTGCAGGTGTGCTGAACGTGTTCCGGGCACAGACCGCAGTCATAGGGGCATCCGCGGGAAACGGCGGTGGCGGGATGCGCGGGATAGGCCGGAATGCGCGGATTTTTCCGCCAGTCGGCAAAGGCGGGCGAGCCCTCGACCTGCTTCCATGCGGGAACCTGAAATTCGCCGTGCTCCGGGCAGCGCTTGCGAAGATGGACGGTGTCGTCTTCAAGGTAATAGCCGGCGTCAATAAGGCGCAGACAGACGGGGCACAGGCTCTGAGTCTGGGCAAGCAGCATGTCAGCTCCTCACGCCGTCGAGTTCGTAGGATTCGTAGATGTCGAGCAGCTTTTCCCAGCATTCCGCAAGCAGATCGCCGCAGAGTTCCATGGGCGGCATGCCGCCTTCGGGAAGCGGCTCGCCCGCGGCTGCGGCCAGTCCGGCGGACACGTTTTCGCAGCCCGTGCCGCCGTAGGCGCTCACCCGTTCCATGAACCATGTGGCGTATTCGTTGGTCATGGCGTCGATCATGGGATGCGGTTCCTCGTCGTTTTTGCTGGAGAGCCAGCCGAGCACGGCTGCGCCGCCGGTCAGGAGCCCGCAGGGGCCTCCCGACTGGCCTATGCCGTGGCACAGGCCGCGCATGGCGCACATGAGTCCGGGATCTTCCGTATCGTCGAGCTGCCTTGCCAGCGCCAGAAGCAGCTG
>NZ_DBMAHT010000220.1:0-1866 GCF_057866825.1 Mailhella sp. | reverse complement strand
ACATTGCTCTGGATATTCTGCTCGTGGCAGTTCTTGATTTCGGCGTTTCCGGCGCGGCCGTGGCCACGGTGATTTCCGAGGGCTGCTCCGTGCTGCTGTGTCTTGTCTACATGGCCGCCCGCTGCCCGGAGCTGCGCCCCGGAGCGCGGGAGAGCGCACGGGCGTCTTCCCGGCTGTCCCGCATGCTGCCCGACGGCCGCATGCTCGGCGAGATGCTGGGAACCGGACTTTCCATGGGATTCATGATGTGCTTTGTGGACATAGGCATTATGATCCTCCAGTCGGCCATCAACGATCTTGGAACGGCCACCGTGGCCGGATATGCGGCGGCGCGGCGTTTTCACAGCGTGTTCATGCTGGCGCTCGGAACGCTCGGCGTGGCGGCTTCCACCTTTGCGAGCCAGAACATCGGCGCAGGACAGTGGAAGCGGGCGAAAACCGGCGTGCGTCATGCCGTGCTTCTGGCGCTGGCCTGGGTGGCGGGCGTGAACGTGGTGGTGTGGTTTATGGCGGAACCGCTGGTGCATCTTGTGACGGGTAGCGACAGCGCCGAGGTCATCCGGGCGGGAAGTTTGTATCTTCGCGTGGACGCGCCGTTCTATACCGGCATAGCCGTGCTCATTGTGCTGCGGTGCGCGTTGCAGGGCATGGGCGGTCGGCTGTTCAGCCTGGGGGAGGGCGCGCTTGAGCTGTCGGGCAACGTGCTGTTTGCCCTGTTTGTGGTGCCGGCCATGGGATACATGGGCGTGTGCCTCTGTGAACCTGTCACCTGCACCATCTGCGCCGTGTACATCAGCGTGTGCTACCTTCTGACGATTCACAGACGGGAGAGAAGCATGCAGGCGTCCGCGGGCGTCCGATAAGACGGATCCTGACGAGGGAGAGACGCGTCGGAGTTTTACTGCGAGGAGAATGTATGGAAAAGGTCATCAAGGAAGTCATGGGAGGGGTGTTTTTTGAAAACGGTCGCATTCTTGTCATGCGGCGCGCGCCCTTCATGAGCTGCCCCGGAAGCTGGGAGTTCCCCGGAGGCAAACTGGAGGCCGGAGAAACGCCGGAGCAGTGTCTGGCCCGCGAGCTTCGGGAAGAGCTGCACATTGAAGCGAAGATCGGGGAATATCTCGCGGAAAACAGTCATGATTACGACTTCGGCGTCGTGCATCTCAGCGTGTACCGGGTGCTTTCCTGGAAAGGCGAGATTGCGCTCACGGTGCATGACGACATGCGCTGGGTTCCCGTGCAGGAGCTTGCCGCGCTTCCGGGCCTGCTTCCTGCGGATATTCCCGTGGCCCGCGCGCTGGAAAAGAAGCTCGGCGCTTCCTCAAAAAACTAGGGGGCGGCCCGGCGGAACGCGCCGTTTGTGACCGCTGAGCTTTTGCGTGAAGCGGCGCAGCGTTGCGACTCCTTGCCCCGATGCTTTTTGCTGCGGCGTCTGGGGCGGGCAAGGGCGTCTTTTTTACGTTGAGCGCCTCGGCGGCACTGCCGCATCATGGCCGTTCGGGCAAAAAAAGAGCGACACGCGCGGTGCCGCCCTTTTTTCAGGAAAAGCGTTATCGACAATACGTCCGGCCGATGCCTTGGCTCAGGCCGAATGTTCCTTTTCCGCACAGTCGATGCAGAGCTTTCTTCCGTTGACTTCCCTGATGCGCGAGGCCATGACGCCTTCGCCGCAGGATTCGCACACAATGGTCGGCAGGCGTCGCGCGGTATGCGGCATGTCGCAGCGGGCTTCTCCCACGGAGAAAAGTTCCTCGAAGGGCAGGGAGAGAATCTGCTCCATGCTTTTTTGCCGCAGCTGATCCCGTTCAAGCTCCAGACGGATGCGGTCCTCTTCCGAAAGATGTTCGGAGCTCAGCGCGTTGCGGA
>NZ_DBMAHT010000219.1:0-1901 GCF_057866825.1 Mailhella sp. | reverse complement strand
GGAGGACGGCGGCAGATCGAGTCTGGCGAAAAGCTCGGAGGTGCGGACTTTGTCCAGACCGTCGTGCTGAAGTCTGGCGGAGAGGCTCTGCCAGTTGTCGAGCTGGTGGTTGTTCATGGAAACGGCCGGACGCATGTCCGTCTGCACGACTGGGCGAGGCTGTCTGGCGGAGCAGGCGGAAAGCGAGAGGGCCAGAATTCCGAGAAGAAGGAGAGAAAGTTTGGGTGAACGCATGAACATATCCTTGTTTGCCGGTATGATGACTTGCGTATGACGGGAGGTCATTAAAGTCGGGCGGCCCGGTTGTGTCAAGCCGGAAAAGCAGGGGAGGGCATGCTCGGAAAAAGGCGGGGCGCGTTGAGAAAAGGGAGGCGGCAAAACGCGCGGAACGCGTTGGCACAGGCGGTCTGCTTTGGCTGTCCATCTTGTCGGAGCGGAGGATTTGCGTTATAGAAAGGGCACTTTTCAGGCTCCCAGCATCAGGATTTTTCATGAAAAAAGCAGTCGCCGCCGTCGTTGTCAGTTGTATGATTCCTTTTCTTTCAGCGCCGTGGAAAGCCGGCGCGGCCGTTCCGACGTCGGAGAGTGTAAAAACAGCAAGTCCGAGCTGGGAAGACCGCTATGTGAAGGAAGCCCGCATCACCATAGAAAAAGGCGTGATGAGCGTGATGAACGGACTCAGTACACCCGAGCAGCTTCAGGAGTCCGTGAATTATTTTTGCCGCACATGGAACGATCACTGGGCGGATTCGCAGCTGTTCATTCTTCAGGACGAGAGGGATATTGATGTGTACGGCAATCTGTATTCTCTGCAGGTGCTGTGCCGGACGCTGAGACTTGCGGCGGAAGACTGGCATGACGCGGAGCAGAGTTCCCGCTCGGAAGAGACGCTGGAAAAGGCGCTCTGGCTGGAGAAGCAGAGCGGCCTGCTGGCCTCGCCTGTGGGGGAAATCATATCGCGGCAGAGCTACAGCGACTATCTGCCGAGGCGCGTGGCCATCATGCAGGAACAGTTTCCGTATGTGGATGAATTTTATAAACTTCACTCCTTTCGCTCCGTGCTGCGCTGAGCGTGGGAGAATCAGGGAGACAGCGATATGAGCACAGGTCTGCACCATGTGGCCATGGCCATTCAGGACAACGACGTGTACGAGCGCACGGTGACGTTTTATCGGGAAGTGCTCGGATTTGCGCTGTTGAGAAGCTGGGTCAATCCGCCGCGCCGTGTCACCATGCTTGACATGGGCAGCGGCATTCTGGAAATCGTGTACGGCGCAACGGGCTCCGGAGAAGGCGTGTTTTCGCACCTTGCGCTTCGCGTGGAGAGCGCCGCCGAACTCGACGCCGTGCTTGAGCGCTGCGTGAAGGCCGGATGTTCCCTGACCCGTCCGGCAAGGGACGTGGAGGCCGTGCAGGATGACGGCGGAATTTTCCGTTTTCGCAACGGCTTCTGTCAGGGGCTTGCCGGGGAGAGTCTGGAGTTTTTCTGCGAATACTGATCGGGCAGAGGCGTGCTGAGTCTTTGACGCATTTTCGGCGTCGCCTGCCGACGAGCTGCGCGGGGCAGAGTGTCTGCCGGGCGTTGCATCGGGAAGGAGATCGTTTCTATTGTCGCCGCACAGTTTTTGAGCGGACGAAGCATCGTCGCACATGAAAGAAAAGGCCGCTTCCGACATACGGAAGCGGCCTTTTGACGGAGCAGTTGTTGTTACTCCGAACGGGCGAACATCAGGCGACATGCCGGAGCGTTCGCGTCATAGCCGGTGGTCGGAATATCCGTGCCGACCGGTCGAATTTGTCAGGCGATGCGCTTGATCCAGCCTTCGGGGGCTTCGATGCGGCCCATCTGGATGCCGGTAAGCGTGTCGTACAGCTTGGAGAGCACGGGGCCCATGGCGTCC
>NZ_DBMAHT010000218.1:0-1919 GCF_057866825.1 Mailhella sp. | reverse complement strand
CTCCAGCGCCACGACGCTGAGCGAAACGATGAGCATGGAAAGAAAGAGCGGACGTTCCATGCGTCTGGTTTTGTCGAGCAGCGAGCCCAGGGCAGGTCCGGCGAACATGACGATGATGCAGTAAAGGAGAAACACTCGGCCGATGGTGGCAGGAGACGTTCCGGCCTGATTCAGGGAGAGAGGCATGAAGAACTGGAACAGGCACACGGTGATGAGCGCGTTGGGAATAATGAAGAACGCCAGAAGAGCGCCCATGCGCCTGTCGAAGAAGAAGGAGAGCGTTTCGCGCAGGCTGAGGCGGGCGGATTCGTTTTCTTCGCTCTGCCACGGTTCGCGGGGAAGAAGCCGGAACAGCGCGATCGTGGTAAGCGCGAGCATGACGGCGGAGCCGGGGAACACGGCATGATAGCCCAGTCGGTCGGCGATGAGTCCGCCCATGGTGCTGCCGCACAGGGATCCGGCATAGAGCCCTGCGAACATGAAGGCCAGATTGCGGGCCCGGCTGTCTTCCGAGGAATGCGCAATGACGAAGACCTGCGCGGAAAGGTTGATGAAGCCGTATCCGAGGCCGGACATGCCGCGCGCCAGAATGAAGGGCAGGGCCGAGGATGAAAGCCAGCTTGCGCATGAACCGAGGCATGCCAGCGCGAGACCGGCGAGCAGCATGGGCCTCCAGCCGGCTTTCTGACTCCAGAAGCCGCCCGCGAACATGGCAAGTCCGGCCATGAACAGTTCGCAGGATACCGGCAGCCCGGAAACCACGTCGGGCGGCAGGCCGAAGAGATCAAGTCCCAGTTCGCCTATGCATATGGGCACGTAGGACATGGACATTTCCGTTGCGAACAGACATGCGAAAATGATGGGCCGCATGAATTCCGGCGAGCGGGACATGGCGGTTGCGCCCTTTCGGCTCATGAGCAGCAAGAACAGCAGTTCTGAGAGAAACAGCGCCGCCACCACCGTCATGGTCAGGTTGTCCAGCATGACGGAGCGCAGATTGTCGGTCGCCGTAGCGGGATTCATGATGACCTGCACGCTGCCGATGGGCGCGCCGTCGTTCGGATGGCGCATCACAAGCGTTACAGGCGCGTGCTCGGCACGGCGTTTTTCCCATTCCCCTTCGGAAAGCGTGCCCTGTGCGTCGGCCGCGGCGTGCAGTTTTCCCGTGACGTCGAACACCGCCATGCCCAGGGTGGAAATCTGCTTCTGGCGCTCCATCATCCAGGAATCAAGGCCGTGTACGCCGCTGACGGGGAGTCCCATGCCGGCAAGGCGTTCCAGATCCCAGGTCATCTGACGGGCGAGCTGCGTTCCGGCGTGCGTCATTTCTGTTTCGTACAGCCGTGACAGGGGCGAGTAGAGCAGACAGAGAATGAGAATCTGTCCGGCCACAAGGGGAGTCATGAAGCAGGCGCGCAGAAGAACGGAAAACTTTTTGGGAGAGGAGTGCTGCCGGGGAAAGGCAAAACGATACAGGAGCAGGGCAAGCAGCAGGCATTCGCCCAGCGTGACGCCGAAAAAGAGCAAGAGCTGGCCGCGGGCGGCATCGGAGAGCAGCGCGGAAATGCGCGCCTTGTCGAGGGCCATGAACACATGACCGCTCACTACGCCGTTTCTTCCCTTGATGGGACAGGAGGTCCAGAAATCATCGTCGGTGGAAAACTTGCGCACCTGTCCGAACACGGGGGAGGCTCCGGCCGGCACCGTCAGCGTGGAAGATCCGTCGCTCGTCCACTGATAAATGACTCGGCCCGAAGCGTCGGCAACGGCGATGTCGTCCGCTTCGGTTCTGGTGCGGTAGTGCGAGAGAAAGCGTTCCACGGTCTGCGGGCGCAGGCTCTTGCCTACGCGGACGAGAAGACCGAGATGATCGGCGATGTCCTGACAGACGAGTCCGTTGATCTGAAACACCGGCTCCT
>NZ_DBMAHT010000217.1:0-1962 GCF_057866825.1 Mailhella sp. | reverse complement strand
AGGGCAACTTCGCCCTCGGCCTCAACTACGGCGTGCAGGCTTCCACCCACGAAACCGACCAGAGCGTCAGCGTCGGCATAAGCTGGAAGTTCTAAAGGCAGGAAAGATAGGAAAAGGCAGGAAAGGCATGCGGGGGGAATAATTCCCCGACAAAGTCGGGACAAGCCCCCCGCGCCCCCTTGTTTCCGCCTCCCGGCTTCGCCGGTTCGGCGGGACATGTCGGGCGTCTTTGCAGGCGCACTTTCTGCGCGGGCAGACTTTCGTCGAGCTCAGGTGATACGTCTGAGGCGATGCTGCCAAAACAAACAATGGAAGGGCTCCGGTTCGTTTTGCCGGAGCTCTTTTTTCATGTGGACGGAGAAGTGCAGATCCGTTGCTTCGGACGGCATGCCGAAGGAGGGGAGGGGGGATTTTTTTGTCGGCGGCGGAAGTTGCCCGGAGAAGCGCGGGAGTTTTCTGGAGAAGGTGAGCGGGGAGGGGAGCCATTGCCGTGTTGGAAGATGAGAACAGCTTTCATGAGGCTGACAGTGCTGCGGGTGCGAAAAGTCGCTTCCTGCGCGTTCGGAGGTGTTCGGGAGGTTTCGGCGACGAGGTTCGCTGCCCGTATTCTCCACCATGCGAAGAGCTGCGGAGAAACGTGAAGAAACATCATGATTATGTGAAGTAAAGAACGATGATAAGAAGGAAAATCAGGGGCGGATTTCTGGGACGCCCGGCCGACGAGAAAAACGCGGTAATCGAAGGAAAATGCCGGGCTATCGATGATTGTTTGAATAGAGGAAGGCGTGTTGCAGAACCCTTGCAGGCGCAGCTTGTCGTTTATGCTTTTGTCGGGGCTGCCGTCTTTCGCGGAAATGGTCGGACTGTCGGCACGATGTTTTGACGGCAAAGCATGGTTATGCGGAAGAATCAGACGGAAAAGGATGTAGATGGATCGGAAATGCGACAGTTATGCTGCATCGTGTTGCGGAGCAGAAGAAGATTATTGTATTGATCGTTATTTCACGAAGATGACGGGCTTTCTTTCCACCGATGCCGGTTTGGCGTAGGTTTTTGCAGGGAGGTTCGTCATGTCCGAAGCTGAAAACACCTCGTCTCTGCATTTGAAGGCCGTTATTGCCGCCCTCTGGACGGGCAATCTGTTCGCGCCTTTCCTCATGAGCGGCGTGGCCGCCATACTTCCGTCCATAGGCGAGTCCCTGGGAGCTCCGGCCGTCATGCTCTCGCTGGTCATGGTGTGCTATAACCTGGGGCAGTCCATATCGCACATGCTGAGCGGTCGCATCGCCGATATATTCGGCGTCAAGCGCATCCTGCTGGCGGGCGTGGGATGCTTCTGCCTTTTCAGCGTGTTCATGGGCCTCGCTCCGGCCATGTCGGTGCTTATTCCCCTGCGTTTTACTCAGGGCGTTGCCGCCGCCACCATTTCCTGCGCCGTCACCACGCTCAGCGTGACGCTCGCGCCGCCCCATATACGCGGTCAGGTGATAAGCATTGTGGTGTCGGCCGTGTATCTTGGACTGGCCATCGGTCCGCTGGCCTGCGGCGGCATTACGGAACTCTCCGGCTGGCGCATGGTGTTCTTTCTCATTGCAGCTCTGAGTCTGGCGGAACTTATTTTGCTGCATCACGTCATTCCCGGTGACACGCAGGAAAAATCCGGCCGCTCCTTCGACGTCGTGAGCGCGCTCCTGGGCGCGCTGGGCCTTGCCTGCATGACCATGGGCGCAACGTGTACGTTCCTGCATCCTGCCGTGGTGGGCCTGCTGCCTCTGGGCGTGCTGATCCTGATAGCGTTTGTCCGCAGGGAATGGACGTCCGCCGATCCCATGCTCGACTTGAAGATACTGGCCAAGGTTCCGGGGCTCCCTGACGGCATGGCGGCGACCTTCATCAACTACGGTTCCTTTCAGGGACTCTCCCTGTTTTTCTCCCTCTATCTTCAGCAGGTGCTCGGCCTGA
>NZ_DBMAHT010000216.1:0-1996 GCF_057866825.1 Mailhella sp. | reverse complement strand
CGTTCCCGGGGAACGCAGCAAGACCGCAAGCCACATCCGCATGGCGCTGGACAAGGGGGCCTGGGCCATCGTGGCTTCTGAGCGCACCGTGGAACGCATGAAGCTCAATCTGCGCGGCGACAGAAATCATGCCTGGCTGCTCGTTTCCGACGTGCGCGCCCAGCTCGGCATTCTCGCCGCGGCCCGCTTCGGCACCGAAAATCTCGACTTTCCGGTCATCGCCGTCACGGGAACCAACGGCAAGACCACCTGTGCCTACCTGCTCGAACACCTGTATCGTTCGCACGGCCTTCCCGTGGGCGTCATGGGCACCATCAGCTACCGCTGGCCCGGTCACGACGAGCCTGCGCCCCTCACCACGCCCGGCTGCCTCACCCTGCACCGCTCCCTCGCCGCCATGCGCGACGCCGGCGTCAAGGCCGCCATCATGGAAGTCTCGTCCCATTCCATCGATCAGAAGCGCATCGCGGGCATCAACTTCAGCGCCGCGGCCTTCACCAATCTCACGCAGGATCATCTCGACTACCACAAGACCATGGAAAACTACTTCCTTGCCAAGCGCGCCCTCTTTGCCGACGCGCCGAAGAAGGACAAGGTCATGGTCATCAACAACGACGATCCCTACGGTCACCGCCTGCTCGAAGAGTTTCCGCAGGCTCTCGGCTTCGGTCTGCGCACGCCCCTTGCCGGACGCCCCTTCCTGCTCGCCGACGTGCGCCGCGCCGACACCGAAGGGCTTTCCCTGCACTTCTACTGGCAGAAAAGCCGCGACGAGCGCCTCGACTGGGAAATGCACAGTCCGCTCATCGGCCTGCACAACGCAAGCAACCTTTCCACGGTGTGCGGCCTTGCGCTTTCGCTGGGCTTCTCCGTGGAGGATCTCGCCTGCCTTGAAGGCTTCATGGGCGTGCCGGGACGTCTGGAGCGCATTCCCGTGCCCGGCGCGGACAAGCCCTGGCTGCCCGGCGCAGGAACCGGCATTTTCGTGGACTACGCCCACACCCCCGACGCTCTGACCAACGTGCTCAAGACCCTCACCCACGCGCGCTTCAACCGCATCATCACGGTGTTCGGCTGCGGCGGCGACAGAGACCGCACCAAGCGCGCGCCCATGGGCCGCGCCGTGGCGGAGCTTTCCGACATCGCCATCGTCACCTCCGACAATCCGCGCACCGAAGACCCCGAGCTCATCATCGACGACATCATGCCCGGCCTCGAAGGCGCGAAGGAAGTGCATCGCGAAAGCGACCGCCGCAAGGCGCTGGAACTGGCCGTGAGCCTGCTCAAGCCCGGCGACGCCCTGCTCGTGGCGGGCAAGGGGCATGAAAACTATCAGATCATCGGAACCGTGAAACATCACTTCAGTGATCAGGAAATACTCAAGGAGCTTGTCTCGTGCTGATGACGCTGGAGGCGGCCGCAGAAGCCGCCCATGCCAAGGTGCTCAATTCCGCCGACGTTCTGCTGCGCGGCGCCTGTTCCGACAACCGCGAAGTGAAGGAAGGCGACCTGTTCGTGGCCATTGTCGGCGAACGCGCGGACGGTCACGACTTTGCCTCCGCGGCCGTGAAGGCCGGCGCGGCCGCCGTGCTTGCCGAACGCGATCCCTTTCACGGCGAACCCGCGGCCCCCGTGCTGCTCGTGGACAACAGCGTGCAGGCGCTCGGCCGCATAGGCCACGCCTGGCGCAAATCCTTTGCGGGCCGCGTGGCGGGCATCACCGGCACGGCGGGCAAGACCACCACCAAGGAGCTGCTGGCGCACATTCTTTCCATGCGCGGCAAGACCGCCAGGAACCGCATGAACCTCAACTCGCAGATAGGCATGCCCATCTCCATGATGGCCGCCGACGGCGACGAAATGTTCTGGGTCATGGAAGCGGGCATCAGCCATCCGAACGACATGGACGAACTCGGCCCGATCATGGAGCCGGATCTCGCGATCATTCTCAACGTGGGGCCGGGGCACGCGCTCGGCCTCGGCGGCAAGGGCACGG
>NZ_DBMAHT010000215.1:0-2048 GCF_057866825.1 Mailhella sp. | reverse complement strand
TCACGGCGTCGCCGAGGGAGAGTCCGACTTCGGTGGCCGTGCTTTCGGCGGTCTGGAGCGAGGGCGGCAGGTCTCCGGCGCGGATCACGCCGTCTTCGCAGTACTGGGCCGCGCGCTGAAGGCAGCTCGTGAGTTCCGAAACGTTGCCCGGCCAGAAGTACCGGGTGAGCAGTTCCAGCGCCGGATAGGAAATGCGCTTGATTTTTTCCGTGTGATAGTCGGCGTTGCGCAGCAGCAGATGCTCCACCAGCGGCACGATGTCTTCGCGGCGCTCGCGCAGCGGCGGAATGTGCAGCGAGCACATGTTGAGCCGGGCGTACAGCTCGGCGGAAAAGCGTCCCTGTTCCACCAGCGTGTCGAGCTGGGCGCTCGTGGCCGCAATGACGCGCACGTCCACGGGCACGGGATCTTCGCCGCCCTGGCGCAGCACGGTGTGTTCCTTGAGCAGGCGCAGCAGACTGTCCTGCGCGGCGGGCGTGAGGGCTTCCACGGCGTCGAGGAAGATGGTGCCCGTGTTGGCCTGTTCAAAGAGACCTTTCTGCGTCTGCATGGCCCCGAGAAACGCTCCCTTCTGATAGCCGCACAGCTCAATCTGAAGCCGTTCCGGCGGAAGGGCCGCGCAGTGGCACACGACAAGCGGCACGTCGCTGCGCGGACTGAAGGCGTGAATGCGCGTGGCAAGACGTTCCTTGCCCACGCCGGGCTCGCCGCACAGCAGCACGGGCGCGCGCCCCGGCGCGATGTGGGCGGCCTGTTCCAGAATGTTGCGCATGACCTTCGACTGCGCAATGAACGCGGAATCGGATCTGGCGTCTTCGTTCGCGAGATCGTTGGCGATGCGTCCGGGGAGGCGGCGCTGACGGCTGAGTTCTTCCTGAAGATAGGCGGCTTCGTTGGCGATGAGCGCGGCCACCACTTCCATGAAGACGCGGCGTTTTTCGAGGTCTTCGCGGGAAATGAATTCGGTGTCGGCGTTGAGGGTGCCGATGACCTCGCGCGCCGAAAGCGGACCGTCGCCCGCGGGCGCGAGAATGGGCACGGAAATGAAGGAGAGGCGTTCCATTTCCTCGTCGGTGCGCTCGAAGAGCAGGCTGAGGAAGAGGGAATCGCCCTTGAGTTTTTCCACGATCACGGAGCGGCCGGTGGCGAAGACCTGTCCGGTGACGCCCACCCCGGGGGCGTAGTTGGCGTGATTGGCTCTGGGCTGGGTGTCGGCGAGGCTGAGGCGCAGCATGCCGGTTTCGGGATCGAAGAGCACGAGGTGCGGACGCAGAAAACCGTGACGTTCGGAAAGCTTGCGCAGCAGAGAGGTCAGACTGGTCTGGAAGGGGCGTTTGGGCCCCATTTCGCTGGCCATGAGGCGCAGGGTTTCCAGCCAGGGGCTGACATCCTGATTGGCAGCGTTATTGGAATGATGCAGCATGAAAGCACTCCGACAGTCGGAACGGCGTTATTTGAGAGAAGCAATGCGGGAACGGAAGAACGCGGCGGACTCCTGGTCGGTGGGGGGCAGGGCGGCGACGGCGGCTTCGTAGGCGGCCACGGCTCCGGCCTTGTCGCCGGCGGCTACGGCGGCTTCGGCTTCCTGCTGGCGGATCACGGGCACGGCCTCGGCGGGAGCGGAAGCGGCGAGCTTCTTGAATCCATCGCGGGCGGCGGCGAAATCGCCCTTGTGCATGAGCACCTGAGCGTGGTTCAGGCGGGCGGCGAAGGCAAGGGGAGTGTCGCCGTCGGCTTCGGCCACGCGGGCGTAGGCGGAAGCGGCCTTGTCCCAGTCGCCGGTCTGCACGGCGGAGGCGGCAAGTTCGAGATCGGCGGCGGCGCGCACGGCGGAAGGCGCATCCTTGAGGAAGGTTTCGAGGGCGGCGACGCGGCGCGCCGGATCCTGAATGGAAATGACGCGGCCGAGGGCCTGACGGGCGTCCTTCACCTGTTCTTCGCGATACCTCTGCCAGCCGGCCACGCAGAGAATGACCAGCACCACGACCACCACGCCGGCGGCGATTTTGCGGGCGTGAGTGAGCACGAAGTTCCAGAGGGGCGCGGCT
>NZ_DBMAHT010000214.1:0-2056 GCF_057866825.1 Mailhella sp. | reverse complement strand
GAACACGTCATAGTCAAGCTGTGGTGAAAGGCAGAAACATGATCCTGATGATCTGTTGCGTCCTTTTCATGCCCCCCCACGGACATGCCGGGGAAAGCAAGGAGACCCAAAGCTTCCGCATGGCCTCGCTCACCCTCGCGGTGAGCGGCATCAGCAATCCGGTCTCCCAGCTCAAGACCTTTGCCGAATCCGACGGCACATCCCTGCGCTCGCCGGGCAAACGTCAGCAGAACGCCTCCACCGGTTTCGACGGCGGCGACGCTCCTGCCGCCCTGCCCCCCACGCCTCCCCTGCCCGACTTCTTCCTCTGCGCTCAGGAGTACTTCGACGTGCCCGCCTGTCCGCCGGAAAGTCACGGGCTCATCCACTGGTTCTCCCTCGCTCCCCCTTCCTCTGCGAACGTCTAGTCATGGCCTGAGTTCCCGTTCCGCCCCCGCGGACGGGCATTGCGTCTGCACTTACGTTCCGAGCGTTCCTTTTCAGTCCCGCCGCGCCCGCACGATCTGCGACAATCCGCGCCCCTGCGCCGATTGCCTTCTCACGCGCGCCAATCAACGCGACCACGGCCCACGAACGCTCCAAGAGGATTTTTCATGCGTTCCCTGCGTTGGCGCTCCTGCGTCGCGTTGCTGACGGCTCTTGTCTGCGCCGCCTGCATATCCGTCAATTTTTTTGTGCCGCCCCGCGCCCTCGACGCGTGGCTGCCTGATCCCATTCGTCTCGGCCTCGATCTGCGCGGAGGCATCAACCTCACCCTCGGTGCAGACGTCGATCAGGCCGTTTCTCAATCTTTGTCCCTTCTGGGGCAGGATATCCGTTCCAGCGCCAACGATGCGGGAATAAGGACCCGCCTCCTCCGTCAGGCCGACGGTCGAACGCTGGAATTCGTGCCGCTCAAACACGAGGGAATCGAACAACTCTCCAACCTGCTGCGCGACCGATTCGGACAGATGGCAGTCGGGTCTGCCATCTCGTCCGGATCCGGGGAAAAATTCCTCGTCTCCTTCCGCCCCGAATGGGAAAAACAACTCCGTGAACGCATCATGGATCAGACCATCCGCACGCTCCGCGGACGCATCGACGCCTTCGGCGTGGCGGAACCCGACATCCGCCGCCAGGGCGACGATCAGATCCAGATTCAGCTTCCCGGCGTCACCGACACCGCGCGCGCCCTTCAGCTCATCGGGCGCACCGCCCAGCTCACCTTCCACCGCGTTCGGTACGACGTCAGCCCCAGTTCCACGATCATGCCTCCGGGCACGGCGTGGTATCCGCTGGTCACGGGCTCGCGCTCCTGGACCGCCGCCGGCAAGAACGATCTCTCCGGCGGCCTCATCCTCGACAAGGCACCCCTGCTCTCCGGTCAGGACATCGTGGACGCCCGCCCCGCTTTCGATGAACGCAATCAGCCATGCGTGTCCATCCAGTTCAGCCCGCGGGGTGCGGATCAGTTTGAACGGGTCACCGAAGAACTGATCCATCAGCAGTTCGCCATCGTGCTCGACGGCGTTGTCCAGAGCGCCCCCGTGATCCAGCAGAAAATCAGCGGCGGCAAGGCTTCCATCACCGGCTCGTTCACCACCGAAGAGGCCCAGGACCTCGCCGTGGTGCTGCGTTCCGGCTCCCTGCCCGCCAAGGTCTCCGTGCTCGAAGAACGCACCGTCGGCCCCTCACTCGGCGCCGATTCCATCCGCGCGGGCCTCATCGCCGGAGCCGTGGGCGCCATCGGCGTCATGGTGGTCATGCAGGTCTGCTACGGCCTCGCCGGGCTCCTCGCCAACACCATGCTCGTGTTCACCATCAGCCTGCTCTTCGCAGGGCTCGGACTCTTCGGAGCCACCCTCACCCTGCCCGGCATCGCAGGCGTCGTGCTCACCATAGGCATGTCCGTGGACGCCAACGTTCTCATCTTTGAACGCATACGCGAGGAAATAAAACGCGGCCTCACCATGAGCCGCGCCATCGATGCAGGCTTCCGCGAGGCCCAGAGCTCCATTCTCGACTCCAACCTCACCACCCTGCTCACCGCCGCCGTGCTCTACCAGTTCGGCACCGG
>NZ_DBMAHT010000213.1:0-2080 GCF_057866825.1 Mailhella sp. | reverse complement strand
ATTGTCCCTTCTGTCTGGTGCGCTGCACCTATAAGGCGCGCGTGCAGGACGGCAAAATTCTCAGCGTTACCGGCGACAGCAGCAATCACTGGACGGGCGGCGCCATGTGCCCGAAGGGCATGTCTATTCTGGAACTCATGAACAGCCCCTTCCGCATCACGGAACCCATGTATCATGAGCCTGACGGCAGCTGGCGCAGAATTTCCTATCAGGAAGCCGTGGACATGGTGGTGGAACGCATGAAGGCCGTGCGCGACAAGTACGGTGCCAAGGCCGGCAACCGCGTGGCCCTGACCATGCCTTTGTGGGACTGCCTGGAATCGGAAATTGCGGCGCTCATGACGCTGCGCACCGTGGGCAGCGTTCAGGCCATGCCTCCGGGGGAAACCTGCGTTTCCACGGCCTCGAACATGCTCGGTCTCATGCTCGGCGTGAACAGCGGCTCCACGCAGGTGGACGAACTGCCCAAGGCCGAAACGCTGGTGCTGTGGGGCGCCAACGTCAATGATCTGTATCCGCCCTACACGCGCTGGCTCAAGGCGGCGCGCGATGCCGGAACCAAGATCATCTACATTGATCCGCGCAGAACCCGCACGAGCATCTGGTGCCATACGCAGCTGCGTCCGCAGCCCGGCACCGACGGCATCCTCGCGCTCGGAGCCATCCGCTACATTCTGGAAAAGGGGGCCTACGACGAGGAACGCGCTCGCTTCCAGATCGAGGACTTTGAAAACCTCGCGCCTCAGACGGAAAAGTTCACGCTCGACTACGTGGAATCCATCACCGGTCTCCCGCAGAAGGATATTGCGGCCTTCTACGACGTGCTCGCCGCAAGCAGCAAGACCATCGTATGGCTGGGCGGTTCGCTTTCGCGTCAGACCAACGGCATTGTCACGGATCGTTCGATCATTCTTCTTCAGGCGCTGCGTGACAACCTCATCGGCGAAGGCAAGGGCATGCTCACCTTCCAGAGCGGCAAGCCCGGCGGCGGCGAAGAACTCGTGGATCACTTCTTCGGCGAAAACAATACGCCGAAGATGAACTTCCGCCGTCTGCGTCTGGCCATGGAAAAGAAGAATCTCGACATCCTTTTCCTGAACTCCAGCTACCGCCGCAATCCCGACGCCCTCGGCGTGCGCAAGGCCATACAGAAGGTGCCCTTCGTGGTGCACATGGGGTTCTTCCTCGATGAAGAGTCGGAAGTGTCCACGCTGTTCATTCCCGCCACGTTCGGACCGGAAAGCCAGGGCTGCGGCTACGGCAACGAAAATCAGGTGGCCTGGCGCGAAAAAATCGTGCAGGCTCCCGGTTCCTGCGTGCCCGCCTGGCAGTTCTATCGCGACATCGGCCGCAAGCTCGATCCGGAACACTATCCCGATTTCAAGGATCCGGAAGAAATCTGCCGCATGCTGCAGGCCGAGGTTCCTTCCTGGAAGGGTCTGACCATGGAACGCATGCGCAATTCCTCCACGGTGACGTGGCCGCTTTTCGCCGAAGGCGAAGAAGAGCGCAAGGGCACGGTGTTCACGGAAGGCAAGCTGCTGACGCCTACGGGCAAGATGACCGTCAATGACCGAGTGTTCGGCGGCATCAACCGCTGGGACTACCCGAAGGGACATCCCCACGGCAAGGACGGCAAGAAAGACTTTCCGCTCATACTTACGCAGGGCAAGCAGCTCTGGCACTGGCAGCAGACCCTGACCAACTTCGCCAGATCCATGGCTCAGTTCTCCAACGGCCGTTTTGTGCAGGTCAATCCCAAAACGGCGGCGGAACTGGGACTCAAGCAGCGCGACCGCGTGATGCTGGAAACCACCATGGGCGGCATTGAGTGCTGGGTCGATATTACGGAAAACGTTCTTCCGGGTGCGGTGTTCACTCCGGCCAACTGCTGCCGGACCACGCCGCTGAAGGAAAACCAGAGCGAATCCATCTGCGATATCCTCCCGAATTACTGGGACCGCATTTCCGCGCAGCACAACTGCACGGGATGCCGTCTGAGAAAAATATGAGAGGTGAGTCATGGCTCGATATGTCATGGTCATTGATTCTGAAAAGTGCATGGACTGCAAGGCCTGCG
>NZ_DBMAHT010000212.1:0-2091 GCF_057866825.1 Mailhella sp. | reverse complement strand
TCCCCTTTCCCCGCACCCCTATCCCCTTTCCTAAAACTTTTATTATTACAAGCGTTTTTCCTGTTCTCAGGGCGCACGAACGACAATCTCTTTCACCGCGCCGCCTGCCGGCGCACACGCCAGCGCAAAGCTCAAACTCCATTCGATTGCCTTGTGTCCGCCGCATCCCGTTTGCACAAGGCATGCTGTACGGCCTGCATTACTTGCACAACGGCGCGCTGCGCTTAA
This sequence comes from Mailhella sp., assembly GCF_057866825.1. Lineage (NCBI taxonomy): Bacteria > Pseudomonadati > Thermodesulfobacteriota > Desulfovibrionia > Desulfovibrionales > Desulfovibrionaceae > Mailhella > Mailhella sp. The sequence continues at coordinate 1,863 of NZ_DBMAHT010000212.1, read as the reverse complement.
CGCCGGAAGTGAATTCCGGCTGCTTGCCGCCGTTGGCGCGACCGCCTGAAGGCAGGTCGCGGGCCCCAGAGCGTCGGAAGGAGGTTTTCCGGCAGACATTTTCCCCCAGGCTGCTGAACCGAAATCAGCTCAATCACTTCGAGCCGAGTCCTTCTCCAACAAAACATCCGGAAATCCCTTCCTTTGACACGACTGTCCGACATTTTGTCGGACAGGAGTCGGCCACCGCAGGTGGGCGCAGCAGCGCACACCTGCACTGAGTCCGCAGCCCGAACCGCGCCCGCCAAGCACGCCATCCCTCGCAGTCCCAACCTTTCTGACATCCCGCCATCTTCGGCAACGCGCTCTGCCTGCACACTCCCGCCCCGCCGAACGGCGCAGCCTTCGGCGGAAACATGGGGGCCCGGGGGAGATTATCTCCCCCGGCGGGGCTCGGGGCAGCGCCCCGCTGCTCGTGCCTGTCCCCCTTCCACTTTCTCTCTCGAATAATGAAACGACGTGTTTTTCGGCGCGAGCTGGACAGGGGCGTTGAAAACGGTATATTTTGAGTAATAGTTTAACTTTTTCCGGGGGCTTCCCGGCGGGGGAACATATGGGCGACGAACTGAAGCGGCTGTACATTGAGCCCACGTCGCGGTGCAACTTGCGCTGCGCGATGTGCTTTCGCAACAGCTGGATAGGCGAGAGCACGGGGGACATGAACGAGAAGACGTTCCGCGCGGTGATGGAGCATCTGCCTGAGAGCGTGGACACCATATTTTTCGGCGGCATGGGCGAGCCGCTGGCGCACGCGCGCATTGTGGAGATGGTGCGGGCGGCGTCGGCATCGGGTCGCCGTACCGAACTTCTGAGCAACGGCTCGCTGCTCGACGAAGCGCACGCCGCCGCCCTGCTCGACGCCGGACTCGACATGCTCTGGCTTTCCGTAGACGGCTTCAAGGAAGAACGCTACGAAAGCATTCGACGCAACGGACACCTCGCCACGCTCAAGCAGCACATCATGACGTTCAACCAGCTGCGCTTTGCCCTGAACCGCGAAGTAAAGCTCGGGCTGGCCTTCGTGGTCATGAAGAGCAACGTGCAGGAACTCGCCGATCTGCCCTACTTCTCCAGCTACTACCGCGTGAACGAAGTGAATATTTCCCACGCCATTCCCACCGACGAGCACACCGAATCCGAACTGCTCTACCGCAACGTGATCGGCAGCGACTTCGGCGGCGACAACGTGCCGCCTTCCGCGCCGCGCATACACATGCCCCTCATGGACTGGACTCAGCCCGGCGTAGCCCAGGCCGCCGCCGGACTGCTCAGCGCAGGCATGTGCGAAATATTCCTGTCGGGCCAGCGCCTGCACCGCCCCGCCCGCCGCTGCCGCTTCATCGACGACGGCATAGCCTTCGTGCGACACGACGGCTTCGTCGCTCCCTGCATGTCGCTGCTGCGCACCTCCCGCCTCTACTGGGGCGGCAAAACCCGCGTCAATCAGCACCACTTCTTCGGCAATGTCTGCACCACCCCCCTCGACAGCATCTGGAACTCCCCGGACTACGCCGCCTTCCGAAACAAAGTACGCAACTTCGAGTTCTCCCCCTGCTGCCGCTGCTCCCAGTGCGACAACTGGGAAAACTCCCTCCCCGACTGCTACGGCAATAATACCCCTACCTGCGGCGCCTGCCTCTGGTCCGAAGGCATCATCTCCTGCCCGTAGGAAAGAAAGGGAAGGAGAAAAGACTTCTTTCAAAAGTTTTCACCTTTTCTCCCTCTTCTTTTTATCTTTATTGACTGTCAATTCACTGAGAGGGATGGAAAGAATATGAGGATACTCATGTCGTCCATCCCCGCAAAAGGAAGCCTCTCTTACTG
>NZ_DBMAHT010000211.1:0-2140 GCF_057866825.1 Mailhella sp. | reverse complement strand
CCTGTTGACGTTGATGATCTGTCGGCAACGCATGTCGCCGAGAGCATGGGGGTTGATCCCTCCTGCGTTTTTAAAACGCTGGTCACGCGCGGACATCCGAACGGCATTGCTCTGGCCGTACTTCCCGGCAATGCGGAGCTGGATCTCAAGAAGCTGGCCGCCGTCTTTCACGACAAAAGCGCAGAAATGGTGCCGCTCAAGGAAGTGCTTCCCCTGACGGGATATATTCGCGGGGGCTGTTCTCCCGTGGGCACCAAGAAAGCCTACCCCGTGTGCATCGACGAAACGGCCGTGCTGTTCGATAAAATTTACGTGTCCGCCGGGCAGCGTGGTCTGCAGTTCGTCATTGCCCCGGATGATCTGGCCAAAGCCGTGGACGCGGTGTTTGCCGACATCGTAATGAGCTGACGTCATGCATCTCGTTCTGCTTACTGAAATAGCCGACGCGCTGGAACGCTCTCTTCCTCCGCGCGAGGCCCTGCAGCTGACGCTCCAGATCATGTCCAGGCACCTGGCCATGAAGCGGGCCGCCATCTGCCTGACGGAGCCGGACAACAGCGAGGTGCGCATTTATGCGTCTCTGGGATTTTCGGCGGCCGAGCAGGCCCGCGGGCACTACGCCATAGGCGAAGGCATCACGGGCAGGGTCATTGCCAGCGGCCGCCCGGAAATCGTTCCAGACGTGGCCGACGACTCCCGCTTTCTGAACAGAACACGAGCACGGAATCTTCGCAAGGAGCACACGGCCTTCATCTGCGTGCCCATCCGCCTGGACGATCAGGTGGTGGGCGCGCTGGCCGTGGACAGACGCGTGGGCGCGCGGGAAACACTGGACGATCAGAGCCGCATGCTGACCATCATTGCCGGACTGCTTTCCCACACGGCGGGACAATGCCGGGCGCAGCTGACGTCGCCGGCGAAGAAGAAGACGCCCGAGCCTTCCGACGGACGCATTCAGGGATTCATCGGCCAGTCGGAGAGCATGAATCTCGTGTTTACCCGTATCCGTCAGGCGGCGCCCTCTTCGGCCACCGTTCTTTTGCGCGGCGAAAGCGGCACCGGCAAGGAACTTGCCGCCCATGCCATTCACGAAGCCAGCGGGCGAAGCAAGAACCCTTTCATTTCGCTGAACTGCGCGGCGCTTCCGGACAGTCTGGTGGAAAGCGAGCTGTTCGGCCACGAACGCGGCGCGTTTACCGGCGCAACGGGCGTCCGCAAGGGGCGTTTTGAACTGGCCGACACCGGCACCCTGTTTCTCGACGAAGTGGGCGAACTCAGTCTGGCCATGCAGGCAAAGCTTCTGCGCGTCATTCAGGAACGCAGTTTCGAGCGTCTTGGGGGCATGGAGAGCATTCAAGTGGATGTGCGCCTCATTGCAGCGACCAACCGCGACCTCGAACAGATGGTCAAAGACGGTACTTTCCGCAAGGATCTCTATTACCGCCTCAATGTTTTTCCCATTCAGCTGCCGCCGCTCAGGGACAGGCAGGAGGACATTCTGTCTCTTGCGGCGTACTTCGTGAAAAAATACAGCGAAGCCAACGGAAAAACCGGGGTGCGTCTTTCGCTTTCCGCCATGGAGATGCTGCAGCGTTATCGCTGGCCGGGCAACATCCGCGAGCTGGAAAACGTCATTGAGCGCGCAGTGCTGCTGGTCAGCGAGGAAGGACTCATTCTGCCGCTGCATCTTCCGCCCAACCTTCACAGCGCCGGATGCCCCTACAGCGAGAAGGACGGCAGCGACGCGCCTCCGGCCATGGGCTCGCTGCAGCAGCGTCTGGATGAAATGGAGCGGGCCTACATCATTGAGGCGCTCTCTCATTTTCACGGTCATCTCGGTCAAGCGGCCAGAGCTCTCGGACTGACGGAAAGAATGATGGCCCTGCGCATGAAGAAATACGGAATTACCTACAAGGCCTTCCGTACGTCGAGCTGATCGGCGCCGGCGCGGCAGGCGCACAGGATTTTCGGACATGTCGAGCTGCGTCTCTGAGGATGCGTTTCCGAGCGGTGTCTGCCAAGGATGAACGGTTGGAGTCTGCATCTAACGGCTTTCGCGTTGACCCGCCCGAAAATATCCAATAAAATCCCAGTGTCTTCCCCACCCGCGTGGGGGTGTTTCCAAGATTTACCGGGCTTT
>NZ_DBMAHT010000210.1:0-2154 GCF_057866825.1 Mailhella sp. | reverse complement strand
CACGGTGTTTTCCGAGAATTTTGCGTCAGATGCCGGACTTGGTGAGCTCGATGAACTGCTTGGCCACGCGCGGGCTGCGGCCGCCGTTGCGGGTGGCGTGGGCTTCGGCGCGGATGTCGAGCTGTTCCTGCGGCATGTCGATGCCGTACTGGGCGGCCAGCTTGTGAACGATGTCGAGATAGCGTTCCTTGTCGGGCCGGAAGAAGGTGATGGTGAGGCCGAAGCGCGCGGAAAGCGACATGAGTTCCTGTCTGGTGTCGCTTTCGTGCAGGTCGCTGCCGGAGCGGTCTTCCCAGCTTTCCTTGATGAGGTGACGGCGGTTGCTCGTGGCGTACACCACGAAGTTCTCGCTGTGGCCGTTCACGCTTCCTTCAAGTATTGCTTTAAGGGCGGCAAAGTCGTTGTCGTCGCTGCTGAAGCTCAGATCGTCGATGAACAGGATGAACTTGAGCGGATTGCGCGACAGCGCCTCGGTGATGTCCGGGATCTGATAGAGCTGATTCTTTTTCACTTCCACGAGGCGCAGGCCCTTGTCCCAGTAGGCGTTCACGATGGCCTTCACCGTGCTGCTCTTGCCCGTGCCCGCGTCGCCGTAGAGCAGAACGTTGTTGGCGGGCTGTCCGGCAAGGAGGGCCTCGGTGTTGGCGATGACCTTGGAACGTTCAAATTCGTAGCCGGGAAGCTGGTCCAGAGTCTGCGGATCGGGATGACGCACGGGCACGAGCTGTCCGTCCTTCACGGTGAACATGCGGTACTGGGCGAAGATGCCGTAGCCTCTGGCGTGAATGGTGGCGATGCGTTCATGATAGGCCGAGGCGAAGTCGGGATTGCTGTTCTTCCAGCGGGGCAGGAAGCCGGCGAAGTCGAGGGACTCGCGGATGGCGGAGCCGTCGAACGCGCCGAGGGTCTGCAGAAATTCGAGTTCGTGGGCGAGGCATTCGGAAAGGAAGGGGGACACGGGCGTGCTGCCGCAGCTTTGCAGCATGTAGATGTTCTCGTCTTCCATGATGAGGTTCAGCAGATAGGTGCTCAGATCGTCGCCGTGGGCGAAGAGGGCGGCGGCGAAGTCGCAGTAGGCGTTGACGCAGGCGGCGGTGTCGGAAACGTCGGCGTCGAGCAGCGTCTGGAGCCGGGAAACGACGGGATCGGAAAGAATGTTGCGGAAAACAACGAGACTGCGCAGCTGAATGCTGGAAAGAGGCTGGGAATTCATGGGAGATCACCTTTGAAAATTTTCGGCAAGTATAGGGCAGGGCGTGGCGTGATGCAAGAGCGTTCGGCGGCGGAATCAGGGGGCGGGGCGTCTTTTTTGAAGTCGCGGCCCGGGGGAAAAACGTTTTTTTGCGGAACACTTGCACTGTGCCTGCTGCTGTGGCACAAGCAGAAGAGGAAACGGCGGCTCAGTCCGCATGGGAGGAAACATGAATATTGTGGTGCTTGACGGATATACGCTGCGCGCGGGCATGGAAGAGCCGTGGCCCATGAACGGCGCGGACAACTGGACCGTGTACGACCGCACGCCGGAGAGCCTTGTGGCGGAACGCGCCGCCGAAGCGGAAATTCTGGTGGTGAACAAGGCTGTGGTGGACGCCGCGCTCATGGACGCGCTGCCGAGGCTTTGCTGCATCGCCGTGACCGCCGCGGGCACGAACATTGTGGATCTTCGGGCGGCCGGGGAGCGGGGCATACCGGTGTGCAACACGCCCGCCTACGGCACGGACGCCGTGGCGCAGCACGTGTTTGCGCTGCTTCTGGAACTGTGCCGGCACACGGCGCTGCACGACGCGAGCGTGCGCCGCGGCGACTGGGCCCGCTGCGAGGATTTCTGCTACGCGCTCACGCCGCAGGTGGAGCTCACGGGCAGGACGCTGGGCATTTTCGGCTTCGGCAATCTGGGCAGGCGCGTGGCGGAAATAGGGCACGCCTTCGGCATGAAGGTGCTGGCCTGCGCGCATCGGCCTGTGCCTGCGCCGGGCTATGAGCCGTTTGAATTCGTGTCGCGCGAGGAACTGTTCCGCCGCTCGGACGTGCTTTCCCTGCACTGCCCGCTCACGGAGGAGACGCGCGGACTCGTGTGCCGCGGGACCCTGAATCTGATGAAGCCGGGCTCGATCATCATCAACACGGCGCGCGGACCGGTGGTGCGCCGCGCGG
>NZ_DBMAHT010000209.1:0-2196 GCF_057866825.1 Mailhella sp. | reverse complement strand
AGGAGAACGCCGACAGACTGCTCATTCTCGGCGACATTCTCTATCACGGCCCGCGCAACGACCTGCCGGAGGAATACGCGCCCAAAAAGGTCATGGCCATGCTGAATCCTTTGCGCGAGAAGCTGCTGTGCGTGCGCGGCAACTGCGACGGCGAAGTGGATCAGATGGTGCTGGACTTTCCCATCATGGCGGAATACGCCGTGCTGACGCTCGGCAATGCCGAGGCCTATGCAACGCACGGCCATCATTACAACGAAAAGACGCCGCCTCCGTTCCCCGCAGGCAGTATACTGCTGTACGGTCACACGCATGTGCCCGTGTGCAACAGGCACGAAGGCTTTGTGGCCATGAACCCCGGCTCCGTTTCCATTCCCAAGGAAGGCAGCGCCCACAGCTGCATGGTGTGGGAGAACGGCGTGTTCCGCTGGCTGAATCTTGAGGACGGTTCCGTGTATCGGGAGTGTTCTCTTTAAAATGAAAAACGCGCCTCTCTGCCGCAGCGGACGAGGCGTGTTTTTTTTTGCGATGTTTCTGCTCCGGCGCGGCGGGGAGCTTTGGCGTTGCGCGGCCGGTTTTGCCGCCTGCGTGACGGAAGCGCGGAGCACTTTTCCCGGAGCGCGGCTGACCTCGGCTACGAAGGTTCGGACTCGCTGCCGGATGAGGCGTTTTGAGCCTTGTCGTCCCGGACGGGATCGCCGCAGAGCATGTCGATGAGTTCCTCGCGAAGCGCGCCGGAAAACCAGCTTTCCACCGGCACGTCGGCCAGCGCTTTGCGCAGGGAAGGCGCGTCGGCGCGTTTGCCCGTCAGTATGGTTTCCAGCTCGCGGATGTCGCGCAGGGCAAAGAAGTCGCCGAACAGACGGCAGCCCGAAATGACGCCGTTTCGCACGTCGAGCAGGCATTCGAGCCTGCCCCAGCTGAAGCGGTGACGACGTTTTTCCGTAAAGCGCGGCGACTGTCCCCAGTTCCACTCCCAGCGGCGGTAGCGGGCGTTTGCGAGCGCTTCGGCCTGCTCCTTGAGAGCGGGATCCAGCGTGCGCTCTTCGTCTGCGCAGCGGCGCGTCATGGCCTCGATCACCATGTCCATGCACTGCGCGGAGCTCAGTCCCGCGGGCAGAAATTCGCGAAGGTTCGCCACCCGCGCCCGATGCGAGGCTACGCCCTTGGAGCGGAATTTTTCCACGTCCACGGCCAGCGCATTGGTGAGCTCGGAGGTGTCCACATCCACGAGCAGGCAGCCGTGGTGCAGCATGCGCTGCCCGGAGCGGCGTTGCGCCGTGCCCGACACCTTGCGTCCGTTCACCGTGATGTCGTTGCGGCTTGTGTATTCGGCGTTCACGCCGAGGTCGCGCAGCGCGGCCACCATGGGGCGCATGAAGGCCTCGAATCCGGTAAGACGGTTTTTCTCCACCCACACAAGAAAGGAAAAATTCACGTTGCCGAGATCGTGATACACGGCGCCTCCTCCGGTGGGACGACGCACGACGGCGATGCCGTGCTCGCGGCAGTAGGCGGCGTTCACTTCTTCGGCGGTATTTTGATGGCAGCCGATGATGACCGACGGCGCGTTGCGCCAGATGAGAAAGATGCCCGGATTCTCCGGGCCGAGCGTGTTGAAGAGGGTTTCTTCCAGAGCCAGATTGAAGGCGGGATCGGTGCTTGCTATGCGCAGGGCGTACATGTCGGACTCCTTGATGACGGGTGCGCTCGCACTATAAGGGGCGGAAGAGCGCTGCGCAAGGGGGATCGCTTGCCCTCGGCACGGCGTCGTGGCAGTATGCCGCAAAAGAGCGAAGTTCAATTAGTCCACTCTATTGCAGATTCGAGGAAGTCATGGATCAGCTTTCATTATTCGACGCTCCCGCGAGGGACGAACACGCCCGCGCCGCGGCCCGGGCGGCGAAGCTCCGCCGGGAGATAGAACATCACAATCGCCTGTATCATCAGCTGGACGCGCCCGAGATCACCGACGAGGCCTACGACGCGCTGTATCGCGAACTGGTGGAGCTGGAAGAACGCTTTCCCGATCTGCGCACGCTGGATTCTCCCACGCGTCGCGTGGGCGGGGCCGTGCTGCCGTACCTGGAAACGCGTCCGCACCGCGAAAGAATGTACGGTCTGGACAACGTGTTTTCCCTGGAGGAGTGGGAGGGCTTCGTGCAGAAGGCCTCGCGCGCGCTGCCCGAAGCCGGGCCC
>NZ_DBMAHT010000208.1:0-2200 GCF_057866825.1 Mailhella sp. | reverse complement strand
TTTTGTCTCAGCAGGTACGTGATTCATATCTTTTACGCATCCTCTGGATCGGCGGAGCGGGATAAAGGTTTTGGCTGCGTCTTCCCCTCTACAATAAACAATAAAATGGCGCATGATGGACTCAGAGTCCAGTGATACCTTCAGTGTCGGCAGAGTTGCCTCCGTTTCCTTTGCAAAAGGCTGTGCCCCAGAAAATGGTTGATGCTTTTTTCCTCGAAATTCCAAAAGGATAACCAGAAAAACGCCTCGGCTATGGATTCAGCCAAGGGGAAAACTGGAGAAAAAGCCTGTCTTTTCACCGTGCTGTGGAGATGAAACAACCACACACTATGACAGAACCTTTTCAGTACGCCTGACAACAAAGGGGATGGGAAAGATTCCCATCCCCTTTCTGTGAAGAGGCCAAGCCGAGAGCAGTCGGATTTCCGGCCCGTTCAGCCGACGCAGGGCAATGTGCGAAAGCGTTTCCGTCATGCCGTAGGTGGACCACACGGCGTGGGGAAAATCCCGGAGTCTGCGGGCAAGCGCCGCGTCCACGGCCCCGCCGCCGATGATGACGTGCCGCGTTTCGCGCAGAAGTTCGGCTTCGCGCGGGTCTTCCAGCGAGGAAAACACCTGCGCGGGCGTCACGGCCAGAAAGTCGGGCGCGCGCTCAAGTCCTTTTAAAGGATGCCCGGAAGGCTCGACGCAGTGAAGGTCGAGCCCCCGTTCCATCGCGCGCACCACCATCATTTTTGCGCCTATGTAGCGCAGCGGCATGCACAGAAGGGCGCGGTCGTTCGCCCTGAGTCCGAGAAAGGAACAGGTCATGCGGGCGCTCGCTCTCATGCGGGCCTTTTCCACGTGCATGATTTTGGGCGTTCCCGTGGAACCGGAACTCTGCACGGCAACGGTGGGGGAGTCCGAATGCCATTCCTCAAGAAAGGCCGCAAGCTCCTCGCGCACGAAGCGACGGGACGAGGCGCGCAGCTTGTCGAGATCGCCGGGCCCGAAGGCGCGGCCTTCAAAAAGAAGCTTGTCGTGGTGCATGGGGCGGCCTCCTACGGAAAGGTCGGCGTTTTGGAAAAGTCGGGACGGCGCTTTTCCAGAAAGGCGCGGCCGCCTTCCTGCGCTTCGTCGGTGAGGTAGTAGAGCAGCGTGGCGTCGCCGGCAAGTTCCTGTATGCCTGCCTGTCCGTCGAGTTCCGCGTTGAGTCCCGCCTTGATCATGCGCAGCGCAAGCGGGCTGTGCTGCATCATGGTTTCCGCCCATTCCACCATTTCGTCTTCCAGGCGTTCAGGTTCGACCACCTTGTTCACGAGCCCCATGGCAAGCGCTTCCTCCGCGCTGTACTGGCGGCAGAGAAACCATATCTCGCGGGCCTTCTTCTGGCCCACCACCCGGGCCAGATAGGACGAGCCGAAGCCCGCGTCAAAGCTCCCCACCCTCGGGCCGGTCTGGCCGAAGCGGGCGTTGGACGACGCAATGGTAAGGTCGCACACTACGTGCAGCACGTGCCCGCCGCCTATGGCAAAGCCGTTGACCATGGCGATCACGGGCTTGGGCAGCGAGCGTATCTGCTTTTGCACGTCGAGCACGTTGAGGCGCGGCACGCCGTCCTGTCCCACGTAGCCGCCGCGGCCCTTGACGTTCATGTCGCCGCCGCTGCAGAAGGCCTTGTCTCCGGCGCCGGTCAGCGCCACCACGCGGATGTCGCCCGATTCGCGGCAGAGGCGCAGAGCGTCGCCCATTTCGGAAACCGTGGTGGGCGTGAAGGCGTTGCGGCGGTGCGGGCGGTTGATGGTGATTCTGGCAATGCCGTGGTAAAAGTCGAAGAGAATGTCTTCATATTCCCGTATGCGGGTCCACTGTCGGTTGCTCATGGGCTTTTCCTTTGCGTTATGCGGTTGGTGACGCGGCAGGTGGAAACGAGTCGTCCTTCGTCGTCGACGATATCGACGTTCCACACGTGAATGCCGCGGCTCTGATGCAGAATGCTTGCCGTGGCCGTGACTTCGCCGCCCCTGGGCACGGCGCGAACATGGTTCGCGCTCACCTGAATGCCGAGCGGTGCTTCATGGTCGCCGCAAAGCGCAAGCGAGCCGAATCCGGCCAGCGTTTCCGCAAGGGCCAGCGAGGCTCCGCCGCTCAGAAAGCCGAAGATCTGACAGACCTTTTCTTCGACCCGGAGTCGGGCTTGGATCGTGCCCGGCTCGGAGGA
>NZ_DBMAHT010000207.1:0-2228 GCF_057866825.1 Mailhella sp. | reverse complement strand
TCGCCCATGCCGGGCTCGCCGTGGCCCTCGTGTATCTCGCCGCGCTCGCCGGCATTTTCATAGGCATGTCCATTCCCGTGCTGCGCATGGCGCAGGGCACGCCCCCGCACGACGTGCCCAGGGACTACCACGAATCCCTGTTCAGCGTGCTGCCGCCCGCCGCGCTGTGCCTCATGGCCCTCGGCCTCGGCCTCGCCGTGCCCGACTGGCTTGTGGAAACGCTCAACCGCGCCGCCGCGCTTCTGGGGGCCTGATGTTCAACTACAGAGAATCCATCGCCTGGAACGACATTCCCGTCATCGACATGGACGCGCTTTGCGCCTCGGTTTCGGAACGCTGCCGCAAGGGCTGGCGCCTGCTGGCGTTTTTCGGCGTGCCCGATCCCAAGGGCACGGAAGTTCTGTGCATTCTTGCCGACGCCTCGGCCCGTCTGCTCGACGCCATGCGCGCCCGCCCGGGCCGCGCCTACGACGCGCTCACGCCGCACTGCCCGCAGGCGCATCTTTTTGAACGCGAGCTCTTCGAGACCTGGGGCATCGAACCCAAAGGACACCCCTGGCTCAAGCCCGTGCGCTTTCGCCCGCAGGAAAACGGGCCGCGCTCGTCGCGTCCCGGCCCCGCCCAGACCGACTACTACCGCGTGGAAGGCGCCGAAGTGCATGAAGTGGCCGTGGGCCCCGTGCATGCGGGCGTCATCGAACCCGGGCACTTCCGCTTCCAGTGCTACGGCGAAAACGTGATGCATCTGGAAATCGAGCTCGGCTTTCAGCATCGCGACGCGGAACATCTCATTCTGCACTCTCCGGCGAAGCTCGTGCTGCCGCTCATGGAGAACATTGCGGGCGACACGGCCGTGGGGCACGCCACGGCGTACTGCACCGTGCTGGAGCGGCTTTGCGGGGTGAAGATCACGAACCGGGCGCATCTTCTGCGGCGTCTGGCGCTGGAGCTCGAACGCCTGGCCAATCACACCCGCGATCTCGGAGCCATCGGCGGCGACACGGGCTTTCTGCCCACCTCGGCCTGGAACGGACGCATTACCGGCGACTTTCTCAACATCACGGCGGAGCTTTGCGGCAGCCGATTCGGGCGCAACCTGCTCTGCCCCGGCGGGGTAAAGTGGGACGCCGACGCCGAGCTTTGCCGCTCGCTCATCACGAAGCTGCGGGCGGCCTGTCGCGACGCGCGCGCCTCGGTGGACGTGATGCTGGAAACCTCAAGCGTGCTTGCCAGACTCACGGGCACGGGCAAGGTGTCGTTTGAAGACGCCCGCGCGCTCGGCCTCGTGGGCATGGCGGCGCGTGCCTGCGGCGTGTCCGTGGACGCGCGCATGGACTGGCCGCTCTGCGATCTCGACAACGGCGCGCTGCACAAGCGCATGCGCACCACCGGCGACGTGCTGGCCCGCACGCTTCTGCGCAGCGACGAACTGAACGATTCCGCGGCCTCGGCCGAAACCGATCTTCTTCAGCTCGGCTTTTCATGCGGCGAGGAGCCGTGCCGCGTTTCGCTGCCCGCCATGCCTGCGTCGCGGCTTGCGGTGGCGCAGGTGGAAGGCTGGCGCGGCGAAGTGTGCCACGTGGGCGTTACCGCGGAAAACGGCGACTGGCTCGCCTACAAGATTGTGGATCCGTCCTTCCACAACTGGACGGGTCTTGCCATGGCCCTGCGCGGCGAACAGATTTCTGACTTTCCGCTGTGCAACAAGAGCTTCAACCTGTCCTACTGCGGGCACGATCTGTAAGGAAACGCCATGTTGAACATCATCAGGGAACGCCTGCATCAGGGCTTCCGCACGCTGAACTATCCTTTTGTGTCGCCCGCCATCAGTCCGCGCTTTGCCGGACTCCCCTCGATTACGGCCACATCCTGCAAGGGCTGCGAAAGCCGCGCCTGTCTGACGGCCTGCCCCACGGGAGCCGTGCGCCTTGCCGCTTCCGGCCCGGAAATCGACATGGGCCGCTGCCTGTTCTGCCGCGCCTGCGAATCGGCGTGCCCGGAGCACAAGATCATCTTCACCCATGAGCACCGGCTGGCCGCCTACAGCCGCGAGGCGCTCATCGTGCGCGGCCCCGCCGCCGGCGAGGGCGTCGAGCAGCCCGGCATCCTGCAGGCGCGGGGAGAGCAGAGGCGCGATCTGTCCATGTTTTCCCGCTCGCTCAAGCTGCGCGAAGTGAGCGCGGGCGGCTGCATGGCCTGCGAGGCCGACGTCAACGTGCTCGGCACGC
>NZ_DBMAHT010000206.1:0-2244 GCF_057866825.1 Mailhella sp. | reverse complement strand
TTTTTCCTGTTCCTCTTCCTCTTTAATCGACCCCCTGCACAGGGTATCCATACGGTCGGACACCGTATCTACCCCCTCCCCGGGCCCGACATCCGCCGCGCCCGGCCCGAACAGCTCCGGATACCGTTCCCGAACCGCCCGGCGGATGCGCGCCGACGACAAACGCTTCCACAAGCCCCGCAGCGACTGCACCAGCCGCGGCGACGTCGACGCCTGATGCTTCACAAAATTCACCAGCCAGAGCAGCGTGCCGTCCTTCACCAGCTTGCCCGCGCGCTCCGCCTCGGCAATCAGCGCTTCCACCGATTCCGGCGACAGCCCCGTTTCGTAGGCCATGCGCCGCGTGGATACTTCCAGCACCCCGAGGCTGTTCGTGTGCGGACACGTGATGAGGTACAAATATAAAAGCCGCCCTTCCGGGCCGAGTTCCTCCACGTAAGGATCGTTCCAGAAGCTCATGCGCAAGGTTCTATATTCCGCCATGTTTCCGACTCCTTGATCCGGACGCTTCCCCGTCCGAAACGACAGCGCGACCGATGCCGCCGATGTCGCCGCAGGCCGCCGCGTTCGACCTCCGCAGCGTGTGAGAAAGGTTCCGCCGTTGATACGCAGCCGCGGAGACTCCTTGAATGACGAAGGCCGACGCCACAGGATGACGCCTCCGCAAAGAGCGTCAGGGATGGCCCCACGCCGCAGCGGCACATCAGATTCCGCAGCCTCCGGACTTCGCGGCGACGGTGTCCATGGTTGAAGCTGACGCGGCCCCCGCCTTTTGCATGCAATGGACGCATCGGCGGCGCACAGCCCGATTCTCCCGACGCGGTTCCCGCCCCTTGCGAGGACGATTGCGAATGTTTCCTCAGTTCCGCGCTTCGCGGGCAACGAAACCGCTTCCGCCATGAACGCCGCGGATGCCTGCGGATGTTTCCTCAGTTGTGGGCCCCTTGAATGACGAAGGCCGACGCCACAGGATGACGCCTCCGCAAAGAACGTCAGAGATGGCCCCACGCCGCAGCGGCACGTCAGATTCCGCAGCGTCCGGACTTCGCCGCAACGGCGCCCGTTGTTGAAGCCGACGCGCCCGCCCCGCCCCTTTGCGGGCGATGGCGGCATCAACGGCGCACAGCCTGATTTCCGACGCGGCTCCGCGCTTTCGAGGCCGCCTCCGCAACGTTCAATTTTCACCGCCCATCACACGCAGGCCGCCACCGAAGACGCGCTGCGCAGGGCCGCCGTGACCGGGGCCCGGGCTCAAGCCCCGCAGCCCTTCCTGCACCGCAATTTCGGCCACGCTTCTGTTTTATCTACAAATGTAAATAAATGTAAAGTAAAAAGTTTTACAAAAGCAGATTTTGCAAAAGCAAAAAAAATCGGTATAATGCCGCCATGAAACTCGTCGAGTCCGCTCTCAGCATTCTGGAAGAGGCGGTTGCCCGCGACTTCAACGGCAACCTGCGTGAAGCCGCGCGCTTTTTCGACATCCCCTACCAGACCATGTACGCCTGGCTCAAGTCGAAAACCCGCGTGCCCTCCCTCCGTTCCATGGAGCCCGTTCTCGAAAAGCTCGGCGTGTCGTTCACTTCCCCGGAACGTGAAGCCGGTCGCCCCGTCTGCTTCGTGGACGCCGAAGTCGTTCCCGCCGGAAAGAACATCCAGCCCCCGGACGCCCAGGACTACTGGGCCGCTCCCCTCGTGGGCGAAGTCGGCGCAGGCCCCGGCTACATTCCGCAGGAAAAGGTCGAAAGCTGGTTCCTCGTGTACAAGTATCAGCCCGCCGTCATGCGCCGCCGCAACCTCCTCGCCGTCCAGATCGGCCCCAATTCCACATCCATGGAGCCCGTGCTCCATCCCGGCGACATCGTGCTCGTCGACAGGGACGACAGAAACGTTCTCACCCCCGGCCGCATGATGCTCGTCCTCGATCCCCAGGACGGCTCCGGCATGATTAAACGCGTCTCCGTCGAAGACAAGCACAACGGCGATTACCAGATCACCTACTACTCCGACAACGCCGCCGACAACCCGCCCCGCGTCCTCAGCCTCATGGACGACTTCGACGGCGACTGGCAAAAATCCATCGTCGGCCGCGTCATCTGGTCCTGGTCCGACGTCAGCCAGAAATAACGCAGGCTGGTGGTTTTGGTATGCGGGGCTCCGCCCCACGCCCCGCCGGGGGAAATAATTTCCCCCGAGCCCCCTTGATTTATTTGTTGCGAATGCCGAAAGGCGGGCGAAGAAAGGGTC
>NZ_DBMAHT010000205.1:1018-2272 GCF_057866825.1 Mailhella sp. | reverse complement strand
GCTCTTCCCCGCTGGTGCGTATGACGAGATCCGGATCGGGCGTGTTCGGCGCGTAGAGGTAGGAGCGGAACGTTTCTTCGTCGAGCTCTTCGGGGCGCAGCCCGTCGGCAATGGCGCGGCGCGCGGCCTGAAGAATTTCTTCCCGGCCGGAATAGCTGATGGCCAGCGTGAACACCATGCCGCGGTTGGACGCGGTTTTTCTGAGCGCGTAGTCGAGAGCCTGACGCACGGCGAAGGGCAGATCCTTCTTGTCGCCTATGAAGTCGAGGCGGATGTCCTGCGCCATGAGTTCGGGCATCTCTTCGCGTATGAAGCGCAGAAACAGCTCGAACAGAAAGCTGACTTCCTTTTCGGGCCGCCGCCAGTTTTCCTTGGAAAAGGCGTACACGGTCACGTAGCCTATGCCCCTGTTCCGACATTCGCGCACCAGGGTACGCACGGCGTCCACACCGGCGAGGTGTCCCTGCGAGCGGGGCAGACCGCGTTCCTTCGCCCAGCGGCCGTTTCCGTCCATAATGACCGCAATGTGCTGCGGCAGTTGATCTTCCATGCGCCATCCATGATGTTGAAAAGCCGGGCCGGACCATGCCGCCCGGCTCTTCCGCACAGGATTTCCGCCCGTCGAAGTCCGCGCGACGCCCTGTTTTCAATGCGTCGGCGGACTTCGTCGGGTCAGATTTCCATGATTTCCTTTTCCTTGGCCTGAGCCTTGGCGTCGGCCTTCTTCACGAAGGCGTCGGTGAGCTTCTGCACGTCGTCCATGGCCTTCTTGAGCTCGTCGGCGGAGATTTCCTTATCCTTTTCGAGCTTCTTGAGGGCGTCGTTGACGTCGCGGCGGATGTTGCGCAGCGCCACTTTGGCGTCTTCGGTGTACTTCTTGCTCACCTTGGTGAGCTCGCGGCGACGCTCTTCCGTGAGCGGCGGCACCGTGATGCGGATGATGCGGCCGTCGTTCATGGGGGTGAGGCCGAGGTCGGACTTCAGAATGGCCTTTTCCACAGGGGAGAAGGCATTGCGGTCCCAGGGCTGAATGGTGACGGTGCGGCTGTCGGGCACGGCTACAGAGGCGAGCTGCTGAATGGGCGTGAGCGTGCCGTAGTAGTCAACCTTGATGTTGTCCACAAGGCTCGTGGTGGCGCGGCCGGTGCGCAGTTTGCCGAAGTCGCGGTCGAGCGCGACGAGGGCCTTTTCCATGCGTTCTTCGGCGTCGAGCTGCAAGGTCTCGATATCCATATTATTCTCCCTTTACAATGG
>NZ_DBMAHT010000205.1:0-1008 GCF_057866825.1 Mailhella sp. | reverse complement strand
GTGCCTGCCGCTTCGCCGCAGACAACGCGTTTGATGTGCCCGCCGAACATGCTGCACACAATGACGGGCACGCTGTTTTCCTGCGCCAGCGTAATGGCCGTGGCGTCCATGACCTTGAGGTGGCGGCGCAGCGTCTCATCGTAGGAGAGCTGATCGAAGCGTACCGCGTCGCTGTATTTCATGGGGTCCTTGTCGTACACGCCGTCCACCTTGGTGGCCTTGATGATGGCGTCGCACTTGAGTTCCGTGCCGCGCAGGGCCGCCGCCGTGTCGGTGGTGAAATAGGGATTGCCCGTGCCCGCCGCACAGATGATGATGCGGCCCTTTTCCATGTGGCGAATGGCGCGACGATGAATGTAGGGTTCGCAAAGCTCGCGGATGTCGATGGCCGAAAGCACGCGCGTGGGGCAGTCCATTTTTTCGAGGGCGTCCTGCACCGCCACCGCGTTCATGACGGTGGCAAGCATGCCGATGTAGTCGGCATTGGAGCGATCCATGCCCTTGGCCGAGCTGGACAGTCCCCGGAAGATGTTGCCGCCGCCGATGACCAGCGCGAGCTGCACGCCCAGCTTGGCGACGTCGGCGATCTCCTTGCAGATGCTGTGTACGGTGTCGGGATCTATGCCGCTGCCTTTTTCACCGGCCAGAGCTTCGCCGCTCAGCTTGAGCAGCACGCGCCGGTATTTGAGTTCGCTCATCGTCATCCTCTTGTGGAATCAGGGTGTCGGGAATCGTCCGCCTCGGGCAGGCCGTGATCGTAGGGCGCGCCCCAGCCTCCCTCGTGAATGCGGACATATTTGAGAAACGTGTAGAACGCCGTGTGCGCGGCCATGAGAAAGCCCGCCCGGCCGTCGAGAAGGCCGAGCTTGCGCACATACATGTCGACAAAGCGCCACAGGCCATGGCCGAGGCCGACGAGCACGCCGCCCTTGCGGCCCTGCGCTTCGAGATCGCGCGCGCCGCGTTCGGCGTAGTCGTTGAGCTTGTCGAGCTGATTTTGGAAGCTGC
>NZ_DBMAHT010000204.1:0-2280 GCF_057866825.1 Mailhella sp. | reverse complement strand
CGAAGTCCACGTGGCCGGGGGTGTCGATGAGGTTCAGCACGTACTCGGTGCCGTCCTTGTCGGTGTAGGGAATGCGCACGGTCTGCGCCTTGATGGTGATGCCGCGCTCGCGTTCGAGATCCATTTTGTCGAGGTACTGATCGCGGGCCTCGCGCGCGCTCACCAGACCGGTGTATTCAAGGATGCGGTCGGCGAGGGTGGACTTGCCGTGGTCGATGTGGGCGATGATGCAGAAATTACGGATACGATCGAGTGAGGTCATGCGTCTTGGGGGTAGAAGTTGACGGCGTGTTTCACCGCAAGGAACCATGGTAGCGCGTGAGGCGTCTCTCTTCAAGGGGCGCATCGCCGGAGTGCTCCGTTGCCGGAGAGCGGCAGGAGCCGCGGGCGAAGCGAACCGGACATGCGCGACCGGGCAGTCGTGAACCTGGCCGGAGCGAGCCGGGCGGTCGCGTGAGCGGCAAAGCTCGGCGGGAATCGGCGGAGCGTTGCCGCGGAAGGTTGCCGCGCCGCTATTTTTGCGTGCCGAATCCGGGAATGGACAGCTTCTTTTCGAGCCTGGCGAGGAGCCAGGTGGCGGCGCTCACCATGACGAGGTAGTAGCAGGCGGCCACGAGATAGACTTCCGTGGGGCGGAAGGTGCGGGAGACGAGCACTTTGGCTTCGCCGGTGAGTTCGATGCAGGTGACGATGTACGCCAGCGAGGAATATTTGATGAGGTAGATGATTTCATTGCCGCAGCCGGGCAGGGCGCGGCGCACGGCCTGGGGCACGATGACGGACCAGATGGTCTGCCACCTTGTCATGCCGAGGGCCTGCGCGGCCTTGATCTGCCCCTGCCGGATGGAAAGCAGCGCGCCGCGCACGTATTCCGACTGATAGGACGCCGTGCACACGATGAAGCCGATGAGGGCGGCGGCGTAGGGGGAAAGGTAGATTTTCACGCCGGGGAGGCTGGGCAGGCCGAAATAGAGGATCATGAGCTGCACGGTGAGGGGCACGCCGCGTATGACGGCCACCACGGCGTCGGTGCCGCGGCGCATCCAGGGGGTGCCGAACACGCGCATGACGCCCATGACCACGCCGATGAAGCCCCCTATGAGCGAGGCGGGAACAATGAGCTGGAGGCTCATCATGAGGCCGCGGTCGAGATAGGGCATGACGCGGGTGGTGAGGAAGGTGGGATCGAGAAAGTCGAACATGATCAGTTCTGAGCCTCCGGGGCGGGTTCGGCTTCGCCGCAAAGTTCAAAGAGGCGGGTGCAGAAGTCCTGGGTGCGGGTCTGCGCTCCGGGAGCGAGCAGTTCTTCGGGGGAGCCCTGTTCGATGACTTTACCGGCCTCCATGAAGAGGATTTCGGTAGCCACGGCGCGGGCGAATTCCATCTGATGGGTGACCATGATCATGGGCATGCCGTGGGCCGCGAGATCGCGGATGACGGTGAGCACTTCGCCCACGAGTTCGGGATCGAGGGCGGAGGTGGGTTCGTCGAGCAGCAGGATGGTGGGATCCATGGCCAGGGCGCGGGCAATGGCGACGCGCTGTTTCTGACCGCCGGAGAGCTGGGCGGGATAGAGCTTGGCCTTGTCTTCGAGGCCCACGCGGGCGAGTTCCACGTGAGCGCGTTCGAGGGCGTCGGCGCGGCTCATGCCGCGCACCTTGCGCAGGGCGAGGGCGACGTTGCGTTCGGCGGTGAGGTGATCGAAGAGGTTGAATTCCTGAAAGATCATGCCCACGTGCTGACGCAGGTCGTAGAGTTCTCTGGTGTTTTTGAAATCGACCTTGCGGTCGCCGAGCCAGATTTCGCCCTGATCGGGTTCGAGCAGGCAGTTGATGCACTGCAGAAAGGTGCTCTTGCCCGCGCCGGACGGGCCGATGAGCACTTTGACGTCGCCCGGACGCATGCTGATGGAGCAGTCGTCGAGGATTTTTCGTCCGGTAAGATATTTGGTGAAGTGTTCCGCGCGAAGAATGGGGGTGTCGTTCTGAGGAGCGTTCATGGTGTCTCCCGGCATCACATGCCGGAGTTGCTGTAGCCGGGGATGCGGGCTTTTCGTTCGAGGCGGCGGAGCAGGGTCACGCCCGCCATGGTGATGGCGAAATAGATGAGTCCGGCGGTGATGTAGAGGGGCAGGTGCTCGTAGGTGCGGGAAGCCACGAAGTGGGTGCGCGCCATGATTTCGGGAGTGCCGAGGGCGAAGCACATGGCCGAGTCCTTGAGCAGGATGGAATATTCGTTGGACCATCCGGGAATGGACAGCCTGAGAGCCTGAGGGAGAAT
>NZ_DBMAHT010000203.1:0-2297 GCF_057866825.1 Mailhella sp. | reverse complement strand
CTCGGCATACTGGCGTCCACGGACATTCAGGCCATAGATCGGGCGTCCGTGGACATGATCTACGCGCTGCCGGAAGACGTGCGCGCGCCCATGGTGGAGCGCATGGAAAGCCGGAAGGGACTGCGTCAGCTTTCCTACATGAAGGAAATGGGACTCGGCAGCAGCGAATACGAACTGATCTGGGTGTAGCGCGGGCGCTGCCTGCGGTTTGCTCCGGTTGATGTCGGGCGGTTGCGTGTTTTCGGCGCGGCCGCCCGATGCCTTTTTTACATGTATGCGTACACCACCCATCGCCGGAAGAGAGCGGGGCGCGCCGCGTCGTGGGGTCGGGAAAGTCGCCGGTCGTCCCGGCGCTGCGCCATACCGGAGCTTGGGAGATAGCAAGCCGCACAGGACCGCCGCTCGTGGAAACGGACGCGCCCGCCTGGTCTGACACGATGGAAAAAAGGCCGCCGACTGCGCGTCGCGCGGAGGAGAGTGTTGACGGCGGGCGGCTTCTGATGATGGTTCATCAGACGTTGCGTCGTGTGCAGGGGAGCGCGTTGCGCCGTCGCCTTTGCTGAACGTTTCCGTCGGAAGGCCTGCGCCCGGCGTTTTGCGCCTGCGTCGGCGGGGCCGTCGAGGCTTTTCAGCCGGGGCGGCAGTTCTGAGTCATGGGGTCATGAAGGATGAGGAATGAGCGCCCCGGATTGTTGCGGGGGCGACTGAGCACAAGCGCAGGGGAGCGGAGCCGCCGTGAGGGTGACGTGCGCCCGGAGAGGTGGCCCGGCCGGGATCGGCGTGTGTGGGAGAAAAGCCTGTGCGACGGAGACAAAAGCGGCGGAAAACGAAAAAGGGCTGTCATATTCATGACAGCCCTGATATTCGTACTGGTGCCGAAGAAGAGACTCGAACTCTTACTCCCGAACGGGAACTAGACCCTGAACCTAGCGTGTCTACCAATTTCACCACTTCGGCGCAGGAATGTTCTTAGTAAATTTGCCGTCCTTTGGCAAGCATTTTTTTCGTGTTCGGCGAAATTTTATGCGAAAGCCTTCCAGCAGCGCACGAAATGATGCTCGCCGACGGCCCGGAGCGGCGGTTCGCTGAGGCACTGCTGCGAAGCGTGCGGGCAGCGCGGCCGGAAGGAGCAGCCTTCGGGCAGTTCGGAAGGCAGCGGAACCATGCCGGGAATGGAGGGCAGTCTTTCGCAGTTGTGATTGCCCACGAGGGGCGCGCAGGCCATGAGTCCCCGGGAATAGGGATGGAGCGGTTCGGCGAAGAATTCGGAAACCGGAGCCTGTTCCATGAGCTCGCCGGCGTACATGACGGCGACGTCGTCCGCAGCTTCGGCCACCACGCCGAGATCGTGGGTGATGAGCAGCACGCCCATGTCCCTTTCGCGGGCGAGCCTGCCGAGAAGGCGCAGAATCTGCCCCTGAATGGTGATGTCGAGCGCGGTGGTGGGTTCGTCGGCCAGCAGAAGCTTGGGCGAGCAGGCCAGCGCCATGGCTATCATGACGCGCTGACGCATGCCCCCGGAAAACTGATGCGGATAGTCGTTGAGCCTGCGGACGGGGTCGGGTATGCCCACGAGGTCCATGAGCTCGGCGGCGCGCTCTTCAGCCGCGCGGCCGTGCAGGCATTCGTGGATTTCGAGAGGCTCGGCAAGCTGCTTTCCTATGCGCAGCACGGGATTCAGGGAGGTCATGGGTTCCTGGAAGATCATGGAGATGTCGCGGCCTCGCCGGTGGCGCATGTCCTTTTCTCTGAGCTTGAGCAGGTCTTCGCCTTCAAAGAGCAGGGCTCCGGAGCAAACGCGTCCCGGAGAGGGAAGCAGGCGCATGATGGAAAAGGCCGTCATGCTCTTGCCGGATCCAGATTCGCCCACGAGGCAGAGCGTGCGGCCCCGAAACAGCGAAAAACTGATGTCGCGCACGACGGGAACGGAACCAAAGGATACGGTGAGATGCTGAACGTCGAGCAGGGGAAGCATGATGAAAAGCCCGCTTGCAGAAGGTAAAAACGTGCCCCGCGCCCAGGAGTGCGCGGAAAAGGACGAGGCGACTATGCCATAGCTTCAAAAGGGGGGCAAGCGACGGCCGCATGATTTGACAAGCGGGCTGCGGAAGCATAGCTTATTGAAACCGCATTTCGTATCGGGACATTCGGAATCTTCGGTCGGTTCACGACCAACTGTCCGAGAAGTCAGGCGGAAAACGTCCTGAGCTGAGTCGTCGTTCTGAATCCTCCCGGTGCGGGGAGAACAACCCTCAGCATCATCAAGGACATTTGATATGAGCATACCTCTTCGTTCT
>NZ_DBMAHT010000202.1:0-2308 GCF_057866825.1 Mailhella sp. | reverse complement strand
CATCCGCAAGGACGGCAGTTTCGTCTTCCGCAACGCCGCCGTCAAGGCGGACAACTACTATACCTGGTTTGCGCAGGATGGACATTTTGAAGGCAAAACCGCCGAGGAGATGGTTGCCGATCTTAAAGACAGCATTCAGAAGGGCGCCGAGCACACCATGTTCATGACCGTCGATGGAGAACGGCATCATGTGCATTGTTCTCCGCTGCCGAATTCTTCGTGGTATCTGGTTACGGATATGCCGTACGGAGAGCTCGACAAAGTGGTGGAAGGCATGTGGAACGAGCGGTTTATCACGGCGGTCAGCGCTGCGCTGCTGCTGCCGCTGCCCATTCTGGCGCTGTTTTTCTTTTATTCGAGAATTTCCAGAAGGCAGATTGCGGAGCTTGAAAAGGCCAGAGCGGATGCCGACAGAGCGAGCAGGGCCAAGAGCGAGTTTCTTTCCAACATGAGCCACGACATCCGCACGCCCATGAACGCCATCGTGGGCATGACGGCCATCGCTTCGGCCAACGCCGAAAACTCCGTGCTCGTTCAGGATTGTCTGAGAAAAATCACGCTTTCCAGCCGGCATCTTCTCGGCCTCATCAACGACGTCTTGGACATGTCCAAAATAGAAAGCGGCAAGCTTTCCCTCAATATGGACGTGGTCTCTCTTCGCGAGGTGCTGGAAGGCATAGTCGGCATCGTGCAGCCGCAGATCAAGGCGAAGAAACAGCAGTTCGACATCCATATCCACAATATTCTGTCTGAGAACGTCTATTCGGACAGCGTGCGGCTCAGTCAGGTGCTTCTGAATCTTCTTTCCAACGCCCTGAAGTTCACGCCGCAGGGCGGCTCCATCCAGATAACGCTGTATCAGGAAGAGTCGCCGCAGGGCGAGTGGTTCGTGCGCACGCATATACTGGTAAAGGATACGGGCATAGGCATGACGCCCGAGTTCCAGAAGAGGATTTTTGAATCCTTTGCCCGTGAAGACAATGCCCGCGTGCATAAGATTGAAGGCACGGGACTCGGCATGTCCATCATGAAGTACATTGTGGATCAGATGAAGGGCACCATAGAGATTCACAGCGAGGTGGACAAGGGAACGGAGTTCCATATCACGCTGGACATGAAGAGAATCAACACGCAGGACGAACAGATGCGTCTTCCCGAC
The DNA here is from genome assembly GCF_057866825.1 of Mailhella sp. Taxonomy (NCBI): domain Bacteria; kingdom Pseudomonadati; phylum Thermodesulfobacteriota; class Desulfovibrionia; order Desulfovibrionales; family Desulfovibrionaceae; genus Mailhella; species Mailhella sp. The sequence continues at coordinate 1,149 of NZ_DBMAHT010000202.1, read as the reverse complement.
TGGAACGTGCTGATCGTGGACGACGATGCGGAACTGTGCCGGACGGCGGCCGGAGCCCTGACTGAAATGGGAACGACCGTGGACTGGGCGCTGGGCGGCAGGCAGGCTCTCGCCATGGCCGAAGAGCGTCACCGTGAGGGCCGGGACTATCACGTGATTCTTCTCGACTGGAAAATGCCGGAAATGGACGGCCCCGCAACGGCCCGCAAGCTGCGCGAGCTTCTGGGCGATCAGGTGCCGGTGCTGCTGGTGTCGTCCTACGACTGGAGCGAAATCGAGCAGGAGGCGCGCCGGGCAGGGATTTCAGGATTTATTCCCAAGCCGCTCTTCAAGTCCACGCTGTTCCAGGGCATGAAGCCGTTCATGGACGCCGATACAGGCCAGGTCGGCAGCGTCGATACGGGAATGGCGGATCTGGTCGGCAGGCGCATTCTGCTGGCGGAGGACAATGAACTGAACTGGGAAGTCGCCAGTGCCATTCTGGAAGAGTTCGGCTTTATTCTGGACTGGGCTGAAAACGGTCAGATCTGCGTGGACATGTTCGGCAGGTCGGAGCCCGGATACTATGATCTGATTCTCATGGACGTCCGCATGCCGGTCATGAACGGTTATGAAGCCACCAGAGCAATTCGCGCCATGAACAGGACCGACGCCGACATTCCGATCATCGCCATGACGGCCGACGCCTTTTCCGAAGACATTCATCAGTGTCTTGAAAGCGGCATGAACGCGCATGTGGCCAAGCCTTTGGACATCAAGGTGCTCATGCGGCTCATTCAGAAGTATATTCGATAGGAAGTTAAAAAAAGCCTCCCGCCCCCGGCGCAAACGCTTGCGCCGGGGGCGTTGTTGTCGGGCGGGGAACGCCGCTTCAAAGAAAATCTGCTTTTGAAAAAAGGCAATGATTTCGTCATGTCGGCTTCATGCTGCCGTCATGATTTCTTTCTATGTTTGCCCCGTACGCGATGTTTCCGCAGAAAAGACCCGCTGGAAACGTCCGGAGCAGTTTCCCGGGGAAACTGCCATGCATCCACCGAAGAGGATGCTGCGCAAGGGGCGTGTGACCGCTGTCAGTTGCAGTGCGAATGCGCCTTGAAGCGTGTAGGTTTTGAGCCGTGCCCGGCTCGAACCTTGTAACGTAAACCGCTC
>NZ_DBMAHT010000201.1:0-2335 GCF_057866825.1 Mailhella sp. | reverse complement strand
CGCGAGCGGAGCACGAACAGGCCCGGACGGGGCGAACATGCGCTCGATGTGAGTCCTGGACGAACGGAATCGAATCGTCGATCTGATTCGTTTTGTGCCGCATGTGCATGGAAGACATACATGTTTCAAACTTGTGCAATGTGTTTTTATATATCTCGTCAACTATTTGATGAAAAAGTATTTTTGCGAATGCATATAGTTTGTGAATAGCATTGGAAACTAATACAAACAAAGCAATATGCGGGCATTATTGACAGTAAAAATGGTTTTTACTATGAAAAAAAGAAGTTGTTTGTTAAATATGAACCGAAAGGAGGGTGTATGAACATCAAAAAAATGCTCGTTTCTCTTCTCGCTGCGGTCGTCGTCATTCCGGCCGCAGTGTCCGTGGCCTTTGCCGAAGGCTATACGCGTCCCATGCCCACCAAGCCCATTACGAGCGGTCCCACCGTGCTCGGCGGCCCCACGCCTGTCGTGTGCGTGCCTCTGACCGCCACTACCAGGGATAAGCTGCTCGACGAAGCCAAGTTTGTGGCCGATCTCAAGCCCGACATGATCGAAGTGCGTGCCGACTACTGGGATTTCATTGAAGACACCAAGGCTTCCGTGGCCATGCTGCGCGACATCAACAAGGTGTTCGGCGACACGCCCATTCTGCTGACCGTGCGCATCAAGGCCGAACGCGGCTACAAGGACGTTTCCGACGCGGCGAAGTTCAATTTCTACAAGGCGGCCATCAAGGAAAAGCTGGCCGACTTCATCGACATGGAACTGGCTTACGGCCCTGAAAAGATCAAGGCTTTCAAGAAGGAACTGGCCGGTTCCGGCATTTCTCTGGTTGTTGCCCATCACGACATGAGCGCCACGCCTTCCACCGAGGAAATCGTGAAGATCATGGAACGTGAAATCAACGCCGACGGCGACGTGGCCAAGATCGTGGTGAAGCCCAACAAGGAAGAAGACGTGCTTACCTTCCTGAACGGCACGCTGGCCTTCCGTCGCGCGCATCCCGAGTATCCCATCATTGCTTCCGGCAGCGGCGACACCGGTCGCATCACCCGTCTCATCGGCGGCCTGTTCGGCATTGATCTGACCTTCTCCTCCGGCGTGAAGGGCTCCAATCCCACGCAGATGCCCGTGCCCGTGGTGCGCGAAGCCATTTCCGTTATTTATCCCACGGCAAAGTAAGTTTGCCGACGCGGCAGTAGCCGCGGCCTGATCGGCCCGGTTCGCTCCTGCCGCCCCGGAATATTCGAAAAAGCGCCTCACTCCCTGAGTGATGCAGAGACTTGTACTAAGGCCCGACGACCGTTGCGGTTCGCCGGGCCTTCTTTTTTAAGCGTGTCTTCCTCGGAAGGATGAGCTTTTCCCGCAGGGCCCGGCGCCGCATGCTGCGGCGCGGTTTCTCTCCCGCAGCAGAGGAGGCCGCTTCTCCGGCTGCGGATGGCCGCAACGTTTCTGCATGCAGGGCCGCCCGAGAAACATACTTGACGAACGCGCCGTTGCCGTGGCTCACTGAAAGAACGCGCGTTTTTCGTGCGCCGAACGCAACCGTCAACGCAAAGCGAGGAAACATCGTGGCCGTGGTGCTTTCATACCGATGGCAAAGGAATCCCGAACGCCTGCTCCGTTCGTGGGGCATGGGATCGCGCGTGCGCTCGTCGCGCGAGGAAAAACGCTTTCTCGACCGCCTGGACGACGCGCCCGACAACGAACTCGGCAATTTCTGCCTGGTCATGGGCGGCTTTACCGACGCCTTTTTCGGCCGGGCCTACGCCATTCTCGGCGACCTGCCCACGCTTCTCGGCAAGGATTTCGACATCTATTACCGCGAATACGATGAAATTGCCGCCGCCCGCCGCCTTCTTCGCCGCTACGGAGAACTCCCGCGCCGCCTGGTGCTCATCGGACACAGCTGGGGCGCAAGCTCCCTCGCCCGGGACGTCGTGCCCGCCTGCCGCAGCGTTCGCGTGGACGCCCTCGTCACCCTGGACCCCGTGGGCGTGCGCGGCCCGCTCTTCCTGCCGCAGGTCCGCCGCTGGCTGAACGTCTATGTCCCCTACGACAAGGCCGCCTGGTCCCGCGAAAACAATATCGCCAGACTCGGCAGACCCTGGGAATTCGTGCGGCAGGCCGGCGTCAACCGCATATTCCACCCCTTCCGCCACGCCGACGCCCGCGGCATGTTCCGCGCCTTCGGCGAAGGTTTTGTCAGACTCGTTCTGTTGGAAAGATAGGAGAGAGATAGGAGAGAGGCGGGGGAAGGAGAAAACCCTTTTGAAAAAGGGCTTTCCTCCTTCCCCCGCACCCCCATCCTCCTTCCTAAAACTTTTAT
>NZ_DBMAHT010000200.1:0-2338 GCF_057866825.1 Mailhella sp. | reverse complement strand
CCTCGTTCCATGAAGTCAATCTTGAAGCCCGCTTCCGCGTCACGGAAAACGTGGGCATCGTTCCCTTCCTCGACGGAGGCATGGTCTATGAGGAAGAATTTCCTCAACTGTTCCGGGATTTCCAGTGGGGCGCGGGCATAGGGCTGCGCTACTACACTCCCATCGGTCCCGTTCGTTTCGACGTCGCCGTGCCTCTGGACAAGAAGCATGACGACAGGGACTATCAGATTTACATCAGCATCGGGCAGAGCTTCTGATGAACGAAAAAGAGCACGACGAAAACCTGGCCCCCAAGGATGCCCCGACCGCTCCGCCGGAAAACGACGGCCGTGCGCCCGCCAAGAAGAAGCGCCGCCTGCTGCGCCTTACGGCGTGGAGCGTTGCCGGAGCGTTCGGATTTCTCGTGGCGGCCGGAGGCGGCGGTCTGCTCTTTCTGCACAGCTCTGCGGGAGAAGCCTGGCTCACGCGCACGATCAACGGCGCGCTCCAGTCCCTGCCCGGCGGACTCAGCGCCAGCATTGACGGCGTTCAAGGTCCGCTGCCTTTCCGTTTTCAGGCGTCGGGAATACGCGTTTGCGATGAACAGGGCGTGTGGCTGGAAGCGGAAAGCGCCGAGCTCTCCATGAACTGGAGCGAGTTGCCGAAAACGCTCGCCGTGGCGGAAATCTCGCTCAACGCCCCCAAGATGCTGCGCCTGCCGGAAACCACGCCCTCCGACGAGGAAAAAGCGCCGCAGACTCCGCTTTCGGCACAGCAGATGCAGAAAGAAATCCGGGCGCTCTTTCAAGACTGGCCGGGCTGGCTTCCCGCCTTTCAAGTACAGCGTCTGAACATACTCCGGGCAGAACTCAGCGAGGCCGTGTTCGGTTACGCCGTGCAGGCGTCGCTCGAAGCTGCGACGCGGATCGGCAGCGACGGCGTTTCGGCCTCGCTGAAACTGAGCCGCGACGACGAAGCCTGCGAACCTGTCGTCGTTCAAGCCGCGCTTTCCTCCAACCTCTCGCTCGATCTTGACGCGCAGGGCTCGGACCTCGGTTTTCTGGCTCTTCTCCCGGAAGGCGCGGGAGACGCCGTCGGCACGTTTCACCTCACGGGCAAGGGCGAGCCTTCGCAGCTCCGGGCAAGTCTGTGGGCCGATCTTCAGGAAAAAGCCTCCCTTCGCACGGCGCTTTCCGCGTCTGCCGACGCCGTGCTCAACCTGATGGAGCCGGACGCCGCAGCCATGCTGCGCTCCGCGCTCGTCACGCTGGAAAGCGGCCCGGCATCCGAGAGCCTCTGGGCGCTGGCCGGTCAGAAAAACGGCTCGCTCAAGGCAGGCGTTCTGGTTCAGACACGTCAAAACATTCAACCGAAACTTGAAGTTTACGCCAGCGCGGAACTTGCGGACATGGTCTGGACAACGCCGGAGCTTGCCGCGCTTTTCGGAAAAGCCTGCACGCTGCGGGGATCCGGCGCGATGGCCCGAAGCGACGAGCATGGTCTGAACGCCGAAATAACTTCGCTGCATCTCGCTTCGGAGCGCCTCCGGGCGCTCGTTCAAGGCGCGCTCCGTCTGCCGGACGGCTCTTTGCTGTCTCCCCGCTCCGACATGAAGGTTCACGCCGAATGCGCGTTCGACGACGCCGGAGCCCTCATTCCGCAGCTTTCCGGAAACGCCCGCTTCTCTGGCGACGTCTCTGGAAGCCTCTCGGCGCTCAGCGCCAAGCTGTCGCTCTCAAGCGACAAGCTCCGCATCGACAAGACGCTGCTGGAAAAGGCGCAGGTTGAGCTGACGCTCCCCCACGCCGACATTCCGCGCATGGCGGCGGATCTGCCGCGGCTCGCGGAACTCGGGCGTCAGGGCCTTTTCGGCGACGACACGAATGGGTCTTCCCCGGCTTCCACCGCCCCGGCATCCGAACATGCGGAAGCGGAAAAAGAAACATCCTCAGGCGATCCCCTTCCTCTTCTCACGGGGCGTGCCCGGGCCGATCTTCGCATCAACGGACAGAAAACCTCCCTCGACACACTCTGGGCGGTAGAAGAACAGCGCCGGACGCCGTCCCTGCGCGTCTCTCTGGACAAGCTGGATCTGCGTCTTGAGGACAACGCCGCCACGGGAAGCCTTGCGGCCCTGATTCCTTTCACCGCTTCTCCACGCCCCTCCGGCACGGTCGCCGAATTTCTGGGCATGACGCCGCCTGCGCTCGACGGCTCGCTGAACATTCGCATTCCGCACTGGGCTCCTCTGTCCCGCGTCTCCGGCGTGGACATCGCAGGCTCGCCGCTGACCATGGAACTTTCCCTCTCTTCGTCCGGCTCACAGTCCGTCGCCTGGAAAGGAACGCTGGACCGTCTC
>NZ_DBMAHT010000199.1:0-2378 GCF_057866825.1 Mailhella sp. | reverse complement strand
TTCCCGCTGCACCGCTTCCACCAGTTCCTGACGGGAGAACAGAAGCAGGGAAATGGCCTGCTTGAGCATGGGCGTCATGTGGAGCTGCTGGCTCAGTTTGAACTGCTGTTTTATTTCAAAGGCCATAATTTCTCCTGGTGACAGGTTGATTGAGGATGCACGGGCGATAAAAACGCGGCACGGAGCGGTTATTCCGTGCCGCGACCATGTCAGCGCAGTTCTTCGGAAGCCACGTCGGCCAGACGGCGGACGGCGCGACGCACGAAATCTTCGTCTTCGCCCTCGACCATGACGCGGCAGAGGTTTTCGGTGCCGGAGTAGCGCAGCAGCACGCGGCCGTGAGCGCCGAGTTTTTCTTCGATTTCCTTCTGGGCGGCCATGAGCTTTTCGCACTTTTCAAAGGGAATCTTGCGGGAAATGCTCACGTTGATGAGCTTTTGCGGATAGAGCTTGAGGCGGTCGGCGAGCTCGGAGAGGGGGCGTCCGGTTTCGCGCATGATGCGCAGAATCTGGAGCGCGGCGAGCAGGCCGTCGCCGGTGGTGCCGTATTCGCGGAAAATGAGGTGTCCCGACTGTTCGCCGCCGAGCATGGCGTTGTGCTGACGCATGGCTTCGATGACGTAGCGGTCGCCCACCTTGGTGCGCAGAAGCTGGCCGCCGCGTTCCTTCATGAACACTTCGAGGGCCATGTTGCTCATGACCGTGCCCACGAGAATGTTCTTGTTGAGCTTGCCCTTTTTCATGAGGTCGTCGGCGCAGATGGCCATGATCTGATCGCCGTCGAGCAGACGTCCCTTTTCATCGACAACGAGGAGGCGGTCGGCGTCGCCGTCGAGGGCGAGACCGACGTCGGCGCGCACTTCGCGCACCTTGGCCTGCAGGTTTTCGGGATGCAGGGAACCGCACTGATAGTTGATGTTCAAACCGTCGGGCGAGGTGCCGAGGCGGAAGACTTCGGCGCCGAGTTCCTCAAGGGCGAGGGGCGCGACCTTGTAGTTGGCGCCGTTGGCGCAGTCGATGACCACGCGCAGGCCGTCGAGGGTGAGCTGCTGGGGGAAGCTGCTCTTGAGGTACACGATGTAGCGGCCCGAGGCGTCCACGATGCGGTAGGCGCGGCCCACCTTGTTGGAGGCGGGGTAATCCCATTCGTAGTCCTTGTCGAGGATGAGCTCGGACATTTTGTCTTCGACCTCGTCGGGAAGCTTGAAGCCTTCGCGGTCGAAGAACTTGATGCCGTTGTCGTGATAGGGATTGTGCGAGGCGGAAATGACCACGCCGAAGTCGGCGCGCATGTTGCGGGTGAGGAAGGCGATGGCGGGGGTGGGCAGGGGGCCCACCTGATACACGTCCATGCCGGAGGCGCACAGGCCCGCGGTGAGCGCGGATTCAAACATGTAGCCGGAGAGGCGGGTGTCCTTGCCGATGATGACCTTGCGGCGGCATTCGTCGGAGCGGAACACGGTGCCGGCGGCGAGACCGAGGCGCAGGGCCATTTCGACGGTGAGGGGATAGGTGTTGATCCGGCCGCGCAGGCCGTCGGTGCCAAAAAGACGTTCAGACATGGCTAATCCTGTGTTTCGATGGGTGCTTTGGGAGCGGTTGTTCCGCCTTTGCCGTCGGCGCTGCCGGAAGATGCGGCGGGTGCTGCGGGAGCCTTTTCGGCCGGGGCGGCGGAAGCGGCGGGAACGGCGGCTTTTGCCGGGGCCGCGATGCTGGCCGGAGCCGCGATATTGGCCGGAGCCGCGACCTTGGCGGGCACGGTCACCTTGGCGGGGGAGTCTGTTCCGGACGCGGGCGGCTGGTCGGCGGGCTTGTCGTCGCCGGAGAGTGCGGGCGGCACTTTGAGGTCGTTGGGCTGGGGCAGGGAGGCCGAAGGCAGCACGACGTCGCTCAGCGAAAAGTTGCCGGACACCCGCTGATCGGGCAGTTTCATGCCGAAGGTGTTGGTCGGCAGGGTGAATATGCTTTCTGCCGGGGCCCAGTTGCGGCTTTCCGCGCCGATGTCGGTGCGGCTGAAGAGCATGACGGTGGGCGGTTCGATGGAAATGAGGCCCGCGCCCGAGGGCAGCATGACGATGGGGGTGACTTCCGCGCTGTCGCCGGGAGTGAAGTCGGCGGGCTGGCGCACGATGACGCGCACGGCGTCGAGGTAGTCGCGGTCTTCCACGAGGGCTTCGGGCACGGAGATTTCCACGCTGGCCTGATCGGGACGCACGCTGTAGCCTTCGTCGTCGTTGTCGAGCTGGATTTCGCGCGAGAGGGTGACGTTCTGCGTCTTGAGGTCGAGCGAGTAGCGCAGGGTGGTCACGGGCGGGGTGATTTCCACCTGCGGCGGGGCCACGATGGCCACGTTGGCCTCATGGGGGCCTTCGCTGGCG
>NZ_DBMAHT010000198.1:0-2396 GCF_057866825.1 Mailhella sp. | reverse complement strand
TGCTTCCCGTGCTCACCATGAAGTTCTCCATTCTGCTCGACGCGGAAGAGGACTTTGAAAAAAGACGGCGCAGCATCCGCGAGCACACGCTGTTCTTCGCCGCAGGCATTGTGGCGTGGTTCGCCATTCTGGCGGTGCTTTCGGGCGTGACCGGCATGTTGTGGGGGCAGCTCTTCCAGAGCAGTGAAGTCATTTTTCTCATGCTGCTCATCGTATTCAGCATGGGCCTTTCCATGTTCGACGTGTTTCATCTGCCGGTGCTTGATCTGCAAAGTCACCACAGTTCCTCGCCGCGCATGCAGGCCTTCAGCACCGGCATGTTCACCACGCTGCTCGCCACGCCGTGCAGCGGACCTCTGCTCGGCGGCGTGCTGGCCTGGGGCATCACCAAGCCTCTGCCCGTGCTCATGACCATCTTTGCGGCCACGGGCGTGGGCATGGCCGCGCCCTACGTGGTGCTGGCATGCTATCCGCGGCTCATCCGCTTTCTGCCGCGGCCCGGCGCGTGGTTCAGCGTGCTTGAGCGCGTGCTCGGCTTCCTGCTCATGGGCACGGCCATCTATCTGTTCTCGCTGCTGCCTCCGGCGCTGCACGTCAAAACGCTCATCACCCTGCTCGTGGCCGCCACCACGGCCTGGATCTGGGGCCGCTGGGGCAGCCTGCGCGGCTCCATCACCCGGCGCATGTTCCTGGGGGCCTTCGCCTTCGGCGCCATTCTGCTTTCCGGCTTCTGGGCCTTCCTGCCCGCGCAGAAGGAAATCGTGCCCTGGGTGGAGTTCTCGGCTGAGGACTTCCGCGCCAATCTGGGCAAAAAGGCCATGATCGTGGAATTCACGGCCGACTGGTGTCCGACCTGCAAGGTGCTGGAACGCACCACGCTAGCCGCACCCAATCTGCTGCCCATTCTGGATCAGTACTCGCTCACCGCCGTCAAGGTGGACATGACCTTCAAGAACGACGAGCATCAGGCGCTGCTCAAGGCGCTCAACAGCGCCAGCATTCCCATGCTGGCCGTGTTCCCGGAAGGGGACGGCGCCTCCCGGCCCGTAGTTCTGCGCGACATCTACACCACCACCGATCTGCACCTCGCCCTGCGGCAGGCCAAGATTCCGCACAAGCGCATGGTGGAAATGCTCAACCCCGTGAAACTCCTTACCGAACCCAGGGAATAGGCGCGCCCTGTTCCGCAAACCAAGACACAGGTTTTCTATGAACACGATCAAGACCCTTCCTGAATTCGCCACCCTTTCCGAACTGGAAGTCAACGCCGCTCTCGACGCCTACGACGACTCCGTGGAAGAAGAACATTCCAGCTGCGGCGGCGGAGAAGAAAACACTCCCACCACCGAAAGCCCCATTGTGACCGAAGTGTTCCGCCTCATTCACGCCTACACCGACCGCATGAACACCCTCATTGTGGAAGCCAAGGCGCAGAACAAGGAAATTTCGGAAAACTTCCTTGCCGACATGTTCTCCTTTGAACCGGAAGCGCCCATCGAACGCATCGCCTTCGACTTCGTGACCGACGCCATGCTCGACGAAGACGACGACGAACAGGCGTAACGCTCCCGCAAAAAACGATTCCGACACCAGGCGCGGCAGAAGGCTTTCTGCCGCGCTTTTTTGCGCCCTGCCGCGCCGCGGTCGCCGCGCCTTCCGTTTGCTCCTCCGCGATTCTCGCACTCTTTCGCGCCTGTTTCTCCCCGCGCCTCGCCCCACCTTCATCCTTCAACACATGACCGCGCACACCCCACCCCGGAACGTTCAGCGATCTTCCACGCCCCTGTGCTCTCTCCCCTCTCCGGCTCGGCACTGCGGCGCTGGACCCCGCTTCGGGCCCTCCCGTCCCGCCGCACGCTCCGGCAATCCGAACGGCTTCCCCCGCCGCCCTTCCGCAACCGCGCCGCCGCAAAAAAAACATCCGCCCGGAACCGTGTTCCGAACGGATGCAGCTTGTCGTTCACTTCCGGCGGGGCAAATTCTCAGCGCATGCACGAAGCATGCCGGAAGCGTTCGCGCAATACTTTTCGGCGAATCAGCGCTGCGCCTTTGCCTTCAGCCACTCGCGGTTCACCACGTTCTGCGGATCCCCCTCCTTGAAGCGGCGGATGTTCTCCAGCGTGATGGATATGATGTTGCGCCGCGCGCCGTCGGTCATCCAGGCGATGTGAGGCGTGATGAGCGAATGCGGCGCAGACAGCAGCGGATCGTCTTCCGACGGCGGCTCGCTCTCCAGAACGTCCGCGCCGAAGCCGCCGAGCCTGCCCTCGCGCAGGGCCTCGGCCACGTCCGCGCCGCGCACCACCGGTCCGCGCGCCGTGTTGATGATGATCGAGCCCGGCTTCATCAGATTCAGGGTCCCGCGGCACACGAGTCCGCGCGTCTCCTCCGTGAGC
>NZ_DBMAHT010000197.1:0-2454 GCF_057866825.1 Mailhella sp. | reverse complement strand
CTCGCGCTCCTTTTGCGACACGCTCGCCCCTCAGCCCGCCCCACGCGCTGATCCCCGCTTTCTCCGGCGCTCCCCATCGTGCGCGCCCTCCCCTCCCACAGTTTTCCCCATCGCTTCCCCTGTCGCTCCCACGGCGGTATTTCTTTTCTGCGTTATTTACAAATGTAGAATTTCTTATTGACTTGTAATCTGCATTTGTATAAATTCTCCACAGACGCCGGAACAAGCACGTCTTCCGCGCGCCTTGTCCGTCGTTTTCAACCGTCAAGGAGGCTTCTCGTGACCGATCATCTTTCCGCGTCCCAGCTCGTCATGTTCCAGCGCTGCGCCGAACAGTGGCGTCGCCGCTTTCTTGAGGAAGACTTCGCGCCCCCGGCGATTCCCGTGCTCATCGGCCGCACCGTCCGCGAGATCGCCCTCGCCGCCCTGCGCCGCAAGCTCGATGCCGATGCCTTCCCCACGCCCGAAGAACTCGCCGATCTTGCCGCCGACGCCTTCAACCGTCGCGCAGCCGAAGGCGTGTATGTTGCGCCTGAAGAACTGTCCTCAGTCCGCGCCTCCCTCGCCGAAGCCAAAAACGCCGCGCTCGCCCTCGTCGCCCTCTTCCGCGCCGAACTCGTTCCCCAGCTCGATCCCGTGCTCGCCGATGAACGCGTTCCGCTCGACCTCGGCCTCCCCATGCCCGTGGCCGTGGACCTCCACTGCCTCAACCGCAACGGCGAGGCGCATCACATCGCCACCGCCTCCAAGCGCTGGAATCCCGATCGCGCCCATGCCTCGCCCGATCCCGCGCTCCGCCGCGAAGCCCTTCGGCAACGTTCAGGCGCCGCCCCCGTTTCCCTCATCTGCGACGTGCTCGTCAGCTCCAGAACGCCCGTCCTCCAGCGCATCGAAACCTCCCGCGCTCCGGGCGACCTGCTCGCCGTGATCCGCGCGTTCCGCTTCATGCTGAACGCCATCGACGCCGGCATCTTTCCGCCCGCCCCGCCCGAAAGCTGGATCTGTTCCCCGCGCTGGTGCCCCTATTTCTACTCCTGCTCCCATGTGCCCGCCCGACGCAAAATCCTGCCCGTCGGCGTGCATGGCGCGGGAGCCCGCCTGCTCTCCGTCGTTCCGTAGGCCGCGGGCCGTCGGGGCTCGATCACATCACTCGTCACCTCATTCAAGGAGCTCAGTCATGACCACGTTTCACGATCTTTCCCAAGTTTCGGATCTGCCCCGGCATCATCCGTATTCCGCGGCGCAGGCCCGCGCCGTGGCGGAATCCCGAAGCGCCCTGCTCGCCGCCGCATCCCTGCCCCGCGATGAACGTCTGGTGCGGCATCGCCTGCTGTCTCTGTGCTCGGATCCGCATTTTGCCGTGTTCGCCCTGTGTTGCGACGCCCCTACCCTCACGCTCGCCGAAACCGCCGCGCGCCTCTGGGGCAACCTGACCTTCGGTCTGCGCGAGCGAGCCTGCGAGGCGCACATCTGCGAACAGGAGGCCTTTGCCTGCGATCTGGAAACCAACGTGCAGGCCGTGCGCCGTTTCCGCGCCCGCCGCGCCGACGGGCAGGAAAACGCCTTTCTCCTGGCCGCGCTGCTCGACGTGCTCCCAGCGCCGCTCATGGCCGAAGCGCTGGAGCGCTGCCGCGCCGCGCTCTCGGAACCGAGCGTCGTGCCCACGGACGACACCACGCCCGATCCGGCTGCCGGAGGCGAAGCGCCCGCGCCGTGCGAAGCCGCGCCGACATCCGAAGAACCCGACCTCTGCCGCCGGAACGAAGAAGCTCCAGGCGAAGCGCCTTCGCAAAAGCGCACTTCCCGCAAAGCGCCGATCAGAGAAATGGCGGGTGAAGTAAAGGTTGAAGATACCCCCGTCGGCTCCGCCAAAAAGCGCGGCAGACCCCGCCGCTCCGCAGACAGCGCGAGCAGCGCCCTGCCCGAGGCTCCCAGTGAAGGCGAAGCGCGTCCCGTCGCTGTCGAAGCGAAAAAAGAACACGAGTCTGCGACAGCAAAGAAGGCTCGCCGCCGCTCCGCGCCGGAAAACGAAAAGAACGCCGCGGGGAAAAACGAAGAAGCAGAGATCAGCGCCGCGGCTGCGGCCAACGAAGAGGAGAACAGCGCACAGGCAGGCGAGACGCCGGATGCCGCCCCGGCCGCAGCGGAGACTTCCGGCGGAGGCGAAAAGGAGCCCGAAGAAAATCCGCAGGAAACGCCCCCGGTTGGAGACCGGAAAAGCATGCAGGACGATGCGACCTCCGCCCCTGCCGTCCGCGAGGAAGAGAGGCCGCGAACGGAAGTCGAGGTAAACGCCGCAGTGCCTACGCCGTCGCCTGTGCTGCGCTACCGCCCGGAACTCATCGAATGCCCGGAACTCGGCCACGACGTGGACACGCTGGAGTGCCACGCCTGCCTCCGCCGCGCCGACTGCACGGCCTACGCGTAAACGCTGACCATCGCCGGGCGCGCCTG
>NZ_DBMAHT010000196.1:0-2466 GCF_057866825.1 Mailhella sp. | reverse complement strand
CGCGGCCTTGGGATGATGATCGATGACCACGGAGAACTCCAGGTCCGCGAACGCCGGATTGTGATGCGCCTGCGAATCGACCAGGGCGAAGCGCTGGAACTTCTTGCGCATGGAAGAACGCCACTTCACCACCGGAATGTTCAGATACCGGATCATGGCCAGATTGTCCGGCCGGGTGATTTCGTTGGTGCGTGCGATGGTCACGCTCTTCACTTTTGAGCGTATGATGCGCTGAAGGGCCATGGCGCTCGCGAGGGCGTCGGGGTCGGCGGTGATGAGTATGGCCCACGACTCTTCCCTGACAAGCAGAGCCTGAAGCTGCGCAAGCTGCGCGGAAAGTACGCGGAAATAAGCCATAATCTTCTGCTCCTACGATTTTCGGTTGCGCACGAATTCCAGTGCTTCCCGAAAGAGCTTCTGCTCGAAGCGCTGCGGCAGTCCGTCGAGACAGCGTTCCGCCTTGTCGAGGTATTCGTCGGCCATGGCGCGGGATTCGGCGTCGAAGCCGAGGCGGCGGATGTCCGCGGCGATGCGCGCCCTGTCCTCAAGGGTGAAGGTGCCGTTGCGGAACTTCTCGCAGAATCCCTCTCTGTCGCAGCGGGGCAGAAACTCCAGATATTTCATGATGGGCGGCGTGAACTTGCCCTCTTCCAGATCTCCGGCGGTGGGCTTGCCGGTTTCCGATTCGTCGGCGAAATCGAGGGCGTCGTCCACCATCTGGAAGGCGATGCCGAGATTGAGGCCGTAGTCGGAAATGGCGTCCACCTCCGCAGGCGACGCCTTGGCGTACAGCGCGCCCAGACGGCACGAGCCGCGGATGAGCCAGCCCGTCTTTCCGGCCACGACGTCCACATATTCCGCGTGGCTGTGCGAGAGCGAATGCTGAAGCGCAATTTCATGCGTTTCGCCCGCGGCGGTCATGAGCACCGATTCCGACACGCAGGCGAGGAGCTCGGGCCTGCCGAACGACGAGGTCTTGTGACTTGCCGCAGCGAGAAGCGCGTCGCCCGCGAGAATGGCCCGCGGCACGTCGTAGAGCACGTGCGCCGAAACCCGGCCGCGGCGCGAAGATGCGCCGTCGAGCACGTCGTCGTGCAGCAGCGTGGCGACGTGAATCATTTCGGGAATCACGGCCACGTCGTAAAGGCCGTCGCCTTCCGCGCCGAACAGGCGCGCCGAGGCGAGCGTCATGAGCGGACGCAGGCGCTTGCCGCCCGCAAGAAGCACATGTCCAACAATATCGCGCAGGGGCGCGGGCATGGCGGCAAGTTCCCTTTCCAGAGCGGCGTTGACCTTCACCTGCTCGTATTTCAGCACGGACACAAACGTTATCATAAATTCAGACCTTTGCCCTGCGGGCGTCGCGGAGAATCTTTCCCTACGTTTTGAACGCATTTTTCATTCTTCGCAAGCATTTTCGTCCTGCTGTTCCCGCAAAGCCCGGCGCCGCACGGCTTGAGAAGGCAAAAACCCTCTTTACAAGTCGGCCGATACCTAGGATACTGCCCCGATGAATTTCAATTTTTCCCTCTTCCTCACCGCGCTCGGCCTGGCCTGCGTTCTCGAAGCGCTGCCCTGGCTCATTTCGCCCGGCAAAACGCGTCAGACGCTTCTCGAAATGCTCTCGCTGCCTGAAGAGACGCTGCGCAGGGGAGGCATTTTCCTCATGGTTCTCGGCGTTGCCGTGTGCGCCGCGGGCCGTTTTCTCCGTGGAGACTGACATGAATATCGACGCCCTCATTCTCGCGGCCGGCAAGGGCACGCGCATGCCCTCCCCCAGACCCAAGGTGCTCCAGACGCTTCTTGGCGAAACCATGCTTGCGCTGGTCACGTCCACGCTGGCGGCCATGCCCCGCGTGAACCGCATTCTCACCCTGGTGGGCAACGAGGCCGACATGGTGTCCGCCGAGGCCGCACGCACGGCCGAAAGGCTGGGCATCGCCGCCTCCTGCATCCGTCAGGAAAAGCAGCTCGGCACCGGCCACGCCCTCATGACCGCCATGCCCGAGCTTGACGGCGACGGCTGCGTGCTCGTGGTGAACGGCGACGCGCCCCTTGTCACCCCCGAGGTGCTCAATCACTTTCTCGACGCCGCGGAAGGCGCGGACGCGGCCTTTCTGAGCCTCGAACTCGAAGACGCCGCCGCCTACGGCCGCGTGGTGCGCCGCGAGGGAAAGGTGAGCGCCATCGTGGAAGCCAAGGACTTCGACCCCGCCCTCTACGGCCCGCTCGAAGACGCGCATGAAGTGAATACGGGCATCTATCTCTTTTCTCTGCCCGCGGCGCGCCGTCTGCTGCCGCGCCTCACCTGCGACAACCGCGGCGGGGAATATTACATTACCGATCTTGTCGCGCTGGGCCTCGCCGAAGGCATGGACGTGCGCGGCATACGCGCCGAGGGCGCGGGCTGCGAAAAAACGGCCCTGCTCGGCGTGAACACGCCCGCGGAACTCGCCGCGGCCGAAG
>NZ_DBMAHT010000195.1:0-2498 GCF_057866825.1 Mailhella sp. | reverse complement strand
CTTCTGCTCGGCGGCTACATGGTGGCGCTTGCGCAGCGGCATCTGCCGGAAGGAACGCTGTTCGAGGCCATTTCCTTCATGACCGGAATGAATTTGTCTTCGATGAGCCCGTTGAACACTTCCGTGCCCGTCACCAGCACGCCCATGCGGGCGCGGCGCAGAGGCGTCACCGTGAAAAGCGGCTCGTCGCCGAGCACGGTCAGAGCCTGGCCGAGCAGGGCGCGGTCGAGAAACAGCGGAATGGCGCGGGTTCCGGCTACCTTTTTCCCTTCCTGCACCAGCGTGGCGTCCTGGCGGGAGGCGCACATGACGTCCGGCACGAGATTGAAGCGCTCAAGCTTTTTCACGTCCACGGAAAGAAGACCGGAACAGTCGGCCACAAAATCTATCTTTCCTTCGCGGGGAGGAAGCGAGTAGCGCACGCCGGGACCGGCCATGCGTCGGGCAAAACTTTCCGCCGCTTCGTTTTCATGCGCCGGGGCTTCGCCTTCCACGGAAACCTGCTCGTCGATTACGGCCACGTCAAAGCGGCCTATCTGCTGGAGTCGGCAGAGGTCGCCGGGGCTCACGGTCTGACCGGCGGTGAAGGCCGAGCCCTTGAATTCGCCGGGAACGATGCGCGTCATGTCGTGCGCCAGCACCTTGCCCACCGCCTCCTCGGCGGAAACCACCCGTATGCCCGGAGCCGCAGGACGGGATTTTTGCGCTGCGTCGGTGCTTGTCGTCGCGTAGTAGCGTTCGCCCTGACAGGCGCGGCAGATGGGACCATCCTTTAAAGGATAGCCTTCGCCGCATACCGGGCACACGGCCACGGCTCCGGAGTGAGCATGGCCGCGAAGATCGGCGTGGACGGCCACTTCCTCCACCTTGCAGATGCTGTCGCCGGCTTCTTCAATCTCACGCAGAAGTTCCGCTTCGTCCTGCTCGCGCTTGGGCTTGCGCTTCATGAGCCAGTCGTAGTATTCCGGCCAGGCTTCGAGTTTTTTTACGTCCACGCTGACGCGCACGCCCTTGCCCGTATATTTGTCGTACAGGGTGACGGCGTATCTTCCTATGTCGCGCACCTTGACCCAGTTGTTGCCCATGCTGCACAATGAGAGCAGCTGCACGGCGTCCGGCAGACACTTGCGGGTTTCGGAAATGGCCTCGAACAGCGTTCCTTCCGGCAGATGCCGCTGCGCAAGCGCCACCATGTAGCCGCCGAGCAGAAGACCGGGAGCGGCGTAGCCGTGGAAGCGTTCCGCCATGCTTTTGAATTCATTGAAGGTGTAATTTCCTATATTCATGAGAAATCCGTGACTGTTGCGGTTGGCGGGAACTTTTTTACGCATGAGGGCGCTGTGCCTCTTCGCAATGCAGGCGCATCCCGCGGTACGCATCTGCCGGTATATAATCGGGATAGGACATTCCGGCAAGCCATGTTCAACTTTCCGCACGCCGAAAGCGCGCAATACGGCTGCATTTCACCATAGACTTATTCCCTGCTGCCGCAAGAAAGTCCTTTTTTCTGAAAAATCGCGATATGTTCGGGCAACGTCCCGTCGGGAGAGCAGCGTATGGACCATACGGAGGAAGAGGTGTTTTCTGAAAAACACGAACTGGACGACAAAACGTTGAGAGAGGTGCTCCAGGCGTTTTACCACTGGCATGAAAAGGCGGCGTCGCCCGCGCAGCAGTGTTCGCGTTCCCGTGTGCTGCTGGTGTGTCTGGTCATGCGCTTTGCGGCGCTGAGACTGGGAGAGGCGCTGGCGCTCAACGATGTTGCGGACATCGACGCCGAGCGGAGCGTGCTGCGCGTGCGGGGGCGCTGGGCCCGGGAACTGCCCCTGCCGCGGACCGCGTTGAACCGCATGCTGGAACTGCGCGATGCCCCGTACAATGTGCGCGCGAAAGGCGGACTCTGCCGCCTTGATCCGGCCTATGTGCGGCGCATTTTTTCGCTGCGCGCGGCGGAGGCCGGACTCCCTGACTTCCGGCCGACGGATCTGCGGAATTTTCGAGAACAGGAACTTCTTCGGCACGGCGTTGCCCTCCCCACGGTGGAGTTTTTTCTCGGCAGAAGAAACGGCGGTCGGCCGAAGGCAGGCGAGCTGGAACGGTTGCGGGAAATATTCCGTCAGTGGGAGTACGCAAGCCGAACGGGTCGTCACAATGTAGTGACAGGAACGCTCGCCCTCATCAGGAGGGGAGAGTTCTCGTGCCTGCTGCGCGTGACTGCGGCCGGGACATCCTTTTTTGTCCGCTGTTCCTCAAGAACCTTTGCGAGGCTTGAGCTCGCGGAGCAGAGCGAGGCGAGCATCATGGTCCGCTCGCTGCAGGTGCAGGTGCTGAAGGAACCCGTGGAGGCGGACAACTGCTTTGCCGGAACCGTCACGGACGTCCTCAGCTGCGGAGACGAGGCCAGAGTCATGATTTGTTTGAAAAATAACGAGCAGCAGTTCTGCGCAATCCTTTCTTCAGAACGCGTGAAAAGCCTTGCACTGGAACAAAATATGGAT
>NZ_DBMAHT010000194.1:0-2553 GCF_057866825.1 Mailhella sp. | reverse complement strand
CGCGCCACTTCAATGCCGTAACTGCGATCGGCCGGGCCGGGAATGAGACGGCGCAGGAACACGATGTCGCCGTTCCATTCGCGCACGGCAATGTTCATGTTGCACACGCCGGGCAGCGCTCCCGCGAGCGACGTGAGCTCATGGTAATGCGTGGCAAAGAGCGTGCGGATGCTCCCCCCTGCCCGCCGCGCGAGTTCCTCCACCACGGCCCAGGCCAGCGCCAGACCGTCGAAGGTGCTCGTGCCGCGTCCGATTTCGTCGAGAATGACCAGACTGCGCTTGTCCGCCTGACGCAGAATGCGCGCGGTCTCCATCATTTCCACCATGAACGTGCTCTGCCCCTGCGCCAGATTGTCCGACGCGCCCACGCGCGAGAAAATGCGGTCCACCAGACCGATGCGCGCCTGCGCCGCAGGCACGAACGAACCCATCTGCGCCATGATAGCAATGATGGCCGTCTGCCGCAGCACCGTGGACTTGCCCGCCATGTTCGGCCCCGTGATGAGCACCAGATGCCGACTCGCGTCCATGGAAAGATCGTTGGGAATGAACGACGCCCGCCCCGTGACGGCTTCCACCACCGGATGCCGCCCCTGACGGATGACGATTTCCTGACTTTCGTCGAGTTCGGGCCTTGTCCAGCCGTTGCGCTCCGCTCCCTCGGCGAGCGACTGCCAGTAGTCGAGCCACGAGAGGCGCGCGGCCATGCCCACGAGTCTGGGGCGGGAGGCCGCCACCTTTTCGCGCAGCTTCTGATAGAGCGCGTATTCCAGACTCTTGCGCCGTTCGGCGGCGGTGAGCATTTTTTCCTCAAGTTCGCGCAGGGCGGGCGTGGTGAAGCGCTCGCTGTTGGCAAGGCTCTGCCGACGCTGAAAATACTCGGGAATCTCGGCCTGCTGCGCGCGCGAAAGCTCGAAGTAGTAGCCGAACACGTGATTGTAGCCCAGCTTGAGCTTGGGCATGTTGTTCTTTTCCTGCTCTTCGCGCAGAAGATCCTGAAGACGACCTTCGCCGTGCTCCACGAGGTCGAGCAGTTCGTCGAGAGCGGGATCGTAGCCCTGACGGAACAGGCCGCCTTCGGTGATCTGGGGCGGCAGATCGTCGCGCAGGGCCCTGGTGAGCAGATCGGTGATGTCTTCGAGCATGTCCCATTTCTTCAGCAGGCGCTGAAGCGCCGCGGGCAGGAGCACGCCGCGGCGCTCGTCGTCGGTGGAGAGACCCTGTTCAGGAAGAGCCAGCGCAGCGCGCACCGCGGGCAGACAGCTCAGACTTTCGCGCAGGGCCGCAAGATCGCGCGGCTGGCAGCGGTTGAGCGAAATGCGCGTGGACAGCCGTTCAATGTCGTACACGTTTTCAAGCGCGTCGCGCAGGGCACGGCGCACGTCGGCGCGCTTCCAGAAGAATTCCACCACGTCCTGCGTTTCGACGATGGGTTCCATCCGACGCCAGGGGCAGCGCATGCGTTCTTCGAGCAGGCGGCCGCCCATGGGAGTGCGGGTGTTGTCCATGACGGCCCAGAGCGTGCCTGCGCCGCGTTTGCCGTCCATGCGGCAGAAGAGTTCGAGATTGCGTTCGGTAATTTCGTCGAGAATGAGATAGCGGCCCTTGTCCAGCGGGCGGAACGGCGCAAGCTGCGCCGGATCGCGCTTCTGCATCTGCTCAAGATAGGCCACGAGCGCGCCGCAGGCCTGCATGAGTTCGGGACTTTTTTCCAGACCGAGGGCGGCTTCTTCCTGCACGTGCTGGGCGGCGAGCACGCGTTCGCGCGCGCCTTCGAGCTCGAAGTGGCTGCGCACGGGAACCCGCACCACCTGCATGCCGGGCAGGGAGTTCAGCGAAAGAGGAATGTCGCCCTTGTCGGGCATGAGCAGCTCGCGCGGAGCCATTTTGAGGGCCCACTGCTTGAGCTCCTCCTCGCGCGAGGACTGAATGCCCGTCCATGCGCCGGTGGACACGTCGAGCCAGGCGAAGCCGCCCGCCCCGCGCGAGGCGTTCCAGAACAGCGCGCCGAGATAGGTGTGGGCCTTGGCTTCAAGGTTGGCGTCTTCGAGGGCGGTGCCGCTGGTCATGACGCGGGTGACGGCCCGCTTGACCAGTCCGCGCGCCTGCCTGGGATCTTCCATCTGATCGCAGAGGGCGATTTTGTAGCCCTTGCGCACAAGCACGCTGATGTAGTTTTCCGCCGCGTGCCAGGGCACGCCGCACATGGGCACGCCGCCCTCGTCGCGACTGCGGCTCGTGAGGGCGAGTTGAAGTTCGCGCGAGGCTATTTCGGCGTCTTCAAAGAAAAGTTCGTAGAAGTCGCCCATGCGGTAAAAAAGCAGCGTATCGGGATAATCCTTTTTGATTTCCAGATATTGCCGATACATGGGCGTAAGTTTCGGTGCAGTGTCGCTCATGATGCTCTCGACGAAGGCCCGGCGCGTGTCAGTGGGGGCGCGGGCCGGGAATGCGCGCCGATCTGCGCTCCGACGCGGATGCGGGGAGCGGTTCCGAACGTGGGCCGGGAAGGCCTGGCCGATAGCTCGGGGGCGAGGCCCGGGGGAACCCGGA
>NZ_DBMAHT010000193.1:0-2560 GCF_057866825.1 Mailhella sp. | reverse complement strand
CGGGAGCTGCTGCACGGTTTTACGGCCGGGGCGGCAGAGCTTCATCATGGCGTTGAGGTAGTCGCGGCGCTTGTCGAGATAGAAGGCCAGAGGCTGGGAGAAGTTGCGTCCCACAAGGCCGTCCACGAAAAGCTGACTGATGTCGCGTTCGCGCAGAAGCACGAGCTGCGAGCGGGCGAACACGGTTCTGTCGGCCTGACTCATGTTCTTCACCAGGCGGCGAAAGGCGTCCTGAGCGCGGGGCTGATAGTACCAGAAGTACATGAGGTCGAGGGCGTTGATGATGAGCGCGAGTTCGAGCTTGCGGGCCTCGCCGGAAACTTCGTCCACGCGGCCTTCGGAGCGGGCCAGCTTGATGAGGATGTCCTCTTCGGGGAAGAGAAGCTCAAGTCTGGTGTAGCAGGCGAACACGCGGGAGATCTTGCCGTCGTAGTCCCAGCGGCGCATGCGGCGGTTGTTCTGACTGTCGGCGTAGCCTTCGATGACGGCGGCCACGGTGTCGGAAGCGAGCTTGGAGATGATGGCCGCACTCGGCACGGAATAGAAGAGCGGGTCTTCCACGCCGCACAAAAGCAGAATGGCCACGAAGGCCTGGTTGTACCAGGACGACACGGGAATGGCGAGAGCGCTGCGGAAGAGGTTGCCTATGGCGGCCTCGCGCGGGAAGCCTCTGTAGATGTTGTGGGTGCAGATGTAGATGGCGTTCACGAAGTTGAGCACGGCGAAGACGATGCCGGGATGCTCGCGCACGCTGAGCCCGCACAGATCCTCGAGCAGCCACACGCGGACGATGACCTCAAGGAGCGCGACGGAAATGCCGGTATACATGAGCGAATCGCAGATGCGGCTGATGCTCACGTGATCCTTCCAGCGCAGCAGGGTGTTGCGCGTGGTGCCGTTGCCGGCCACGACCATCTGAATGATGTTGCGTATGCCCGTGATGCCGAACCATATGAACGTGCCGAACCAGGCGAGGAACCACCAGTCCTGAGTGTAAAGGAAGGAGGCCACCGAGGGAATGAAGCCCGCCATGACCTTGATCCAGTTGGTCACGGTGGTGCTGAGATAGGCGGAGCCGGGCTTGTCTTCCTTGCGGGGTTCCTTGTCTTCGAGCAGGGCGTTGGCCGGGGGCGTGTTGATGCCGCCGAGGCTCACCACGTTGCCCGGACGCTGAATTTCGCTGTTGTCGTCGGGGAGCCAGGCGCGACGCCGGGCCTGCCGGAAGTGGCGAAGCCCGGGCACGTGACGAATGGCGCGGGTGAGACCGGAAACGTTTTCCCTGTCGTCCTCGTAGCTTACGCGTTCCTCGATGCGGGTGTGCACGGGAATTTCGCCCATGTACTCGCTGTTTTCGCGCAGGGTTTTCTTGGCGCGGGAAGGCAGGGTTTCGGTATAGACGAAGCCCATGCCGAAGGAACGGCCGTTGTTGTCGCGCACGGAATTGGAACCGATGCGGCTTTTCAGCGGATTCTTGCGGTAATATTCCCAGAGCGTAGGAATGTTGCTCTGAATGCTGCGGAACTTGGCGGCGCGTTCGATTTCGCCGCTTTCTTCCAGATTGTCGAGAATCTCGTGCACCATCTGCTTGATGCGCGGGCCGCGGCCTTCGTTGAGCACGCGCTGCAGCTCGTTGATGGCGGGCAGATCGTTGAGCAGACCTTCGTGCCAGTCTTTAAGGTTGAACAACTCCAGATGCGTGATGCAGCAGTCGCAGTCGTAGAGCAGTTCGAGCACGTCGCGCACGTTGAGTCCGGCGAGGTTCAGAATGAGGCGGTAGCCGGTGTGCAGAGTGGAGAGCTCCTCCACCATCTGCGCGGGCGAGCGCGTGAACATCACGGGCACGTCTTCCTGCTTCACGCCGATTTCGGGCAGATCCGAGCCCTCAAGCCAGTCTCTGGCAATGACTGCGCTCGTGAGGTTCTCAAGTTCCAGAATCTCGCGTTCGGCGGCGCCGTCGTCGTCCTGACCGGCGGCCACGCGTTTCTTGAGCTCCTGGGCGCGAATCTTAGCAAAGGGCAGCACGTGACCGTGCATGCACTCGGCCAGATGCTCGAACGAAGGCTGACCGAGACCCACGCAGGCCATGAGGCGACCGGCCTTGATTTCGGGTATTTCCGTGCCCCATGCCCGGGAAAGTTCCTTGCGCTTGCCCTCGTTCCAGCGATCGAGAGCGTCGAGCGTGCGGGCCTTGCGCCATTCCACGGCCTCGCGGCCCTGCGCGGTGAGGGCCTGCATCTTGTCCGACTCCAGAAATTCGAGGAAGTCTCCGGACGCGCTGAAGCCGCGCGGCACCCACACCATGCTCACGTAGCGCCCGCGGAACGGACAGCGCACCTCAAGACCCACGCGCACATGAATGCCCATGATGGCCGCGGCGTCGAGAATTTCCCTGGCGGCCGCGTAGTCTATGTAGTTGGAATACACCACCGTGAGATAGCGCAAACCCTTGATCCAGGCATCCATGATGAGATGCGTGGGCGTCTTGCGACCGCGCGAATGGGCGTCGTACACATGATCGTCGAAGGAAAGCTGATTCCATTCCTCCGGCATTTCCGGCAGA
>NZ_DBMAHT010000192.1:0-2575 GCF_057866825.1 Mailhella sp. | reverse complement strand
GAAGGTTTCGCCGCGGCGTTCGGATTCATGATTGAACAGAATTCCGGAACAGGCGAACATACCGTAGGCTTCGCGGTATTCCTTGGTGATCCAGAAGCCGTACTGCTTGGCCACGGCGTAGGGGGAATAGGGATGAAAGGGCGTAGTTTCGCTCTGCGGGCACTCCTCCACCTTGCCGTACAGCTCGGAGGTGGACGCCTGATAGACGCGGCAGGTCTTTTCCAGACCGCAAAGGCGCACGGCTTCGAGCACGCGCAGCACGCCGGTGGCCACCACGTCGGCCGTGTATTCCGGCACCTCGAAGCTCACCTGCACATGGCTCTGCGCCGCGAGATTGTAGAGTTCGTCAGGCTTCACCAGTCCCACGATGCGCACCAGACTCATGGAATCGGCAAGATCGCCGTAGTGCAGATGAAAATGCGGATGTCCTTCCAGATGATCGATGCGTTCGCGTTTTTCCGTGGCGGAACGACGCACGACGCCGTGTACGTCGTAGCCCTTTTCCAGCAAAAATTCGGCAAGATAGGAGCCGTCCTGACCGGTGACGCCGGTGATGAGCGCGGTTTTCATGAATGATTCCTCGTGTATGTTGCGGGATTATCCCCGGATGTTCTTCAGCAGTTCTTCGGTTTTGCCTTCCATGAGCGTTTTATCGCCGCGGCTTTCCACGTTGAGACGCAGCACCGGTTCGGTGTTGGAGCCGCGCAGATTGAAGCGCCAGTCAGGAAAGGCCACGGAAAGACCGTCCACATGAGTGACCGTTGCCCCGGGAAGCGCGGCATACTTGTCTTCCACGCGCTTCAACACGGCGACCATGTCGTCCACGCGGGAATTGATTTCCCCGCTGCACGGAAAAGCCCTGATGCGGTCGTCCACACATTCGGCCAGCGTCTTGCCGGAATCGCTCAGAAACTGCGTCACCAGCAGCCACGAAATCATGCCGGAATCGCAGTAAGCAAAGTTGCGGAAATAGTGATGCGCGCTCATTTCGCCGCCGTAGAGAGCGTCTTCGGCGCGCATGCGCTCCTTGATGAAGGCGTGGCCGGTCTTGGATTCTATGGGCACGCCCCCGGCAGCCCGCACCACGGCCTGCGTGTTCCAGACAAGGCGCGGATCGTGAATGATCTTCGCTCCCGGATGCCGTTTCAGCAGCGCTTCGGCGATCATGCCCACGATGTAGTAGCCTTCGATGAAACGCCCCGAAGCGTCGTAGAAAAAGCAGCGGTCGAAATCGCCGTCCCAGGCCAGACCGAAATCGGCCCCGCATTCACGCACGACCCGGGATGTCAGTTCACGGTTTTCCGGCAGCAGCGGATTCGGTACTCCGTGGGGAAAGGTTCCGTCGGGCTCGCCGTGAATAAGTTCGATGTCGAGCGGCAGACGCTCGGCCAGTCTGGAGACGACAAGCCCCGCACAGCCGTTGCCGGCGTCGGCCACGATGCGGAACCGCTTGAGCGACGCCGGATGCACGTAGCTCAGAAGATGTTCGACGTACTCGTCGCGGAAACTCGCTTCGACGAAACTGCCGCTCAGCGTTGAAGGAATGTTCTGTCCTGCGGCAATGCGGTCGCGTATGGCGAAAAGCCCGGAATCGCCGCTCACGGGAACGGCTCCGCCGCGCACCATCTTAAAACCGTTCTCATCGGCAGGATTGTGGCTGCCCGTGACCATGATGCCGCCGTCAAAGCCCTGCGCAAAGGCGGCATAGTAGATTTCCTCGGTGCCGCACACGCCTATGCCGGTCACGTTTGCGCCCGCGGCGCGCAGTCCTTCGGCCAGGGCCTCGTACAGCGCAGGCCCGGAGAGACGCACATCGCGCCCGATGACCACGTTTTTCGCCCGGAACTCGCGCGCGTAGGCATAGCCTGTCTGTCGCGCCAGCCCCTCATTCAGTGTGGAAGGATATCGTCCCCGCACGTCGTAGGCCTTGAATCCGGAAAGGTTCACGCCTGCACCTCCCCTGCCCGACCGTAGTTGTCCTGAAGGCGCACAATGTCGTCTTCTCCCAGGTAGGCGCCGGACTGCACTTCAATAAAGACCAGCGGAATGGTGCCGGGATTCTTGATGCGATGCTTCATGCCGAGCGGAACATACACAGATTCGTTTTCCGTAAGCAGACGAACCTCGTCGCCAATGGTGACTTCGGCCGTGCCGCTCACCACAATCCAGTGTTCGGCCCTGTGATAGTGAAGCTGCAGGGAATTTTCCTCGCCCGGATTCACCACAATGCGCTTCACCTGAAAACGATCGGACAAAATAAGCGTCTCGTAGCTGCCCCAGGGACGATACACCTTGAGATGGATGTCGGATTCTGGCCGTTTTTCCAGCTTGAGCTTTTCCACCACATGCTTCACGTCCTGCGACTTGCGGCGATCGGTGACGAGGATGGCGTCGCGGGTTTCCACCACGGCCAGATCATGCACATCCAGCGCGGCGATGAGGCGGCCGGAACTGCGCAGATAGCAGTTGCTGGCGTTGTCCACGATGACGTCGCCTTCGCAGGCGTTGCCGTCGCCGTCCTTGGGCGAGACCTCATAGAAGGCTTCCCAGGAACCGAGATCGCTCCAGCCGCAGT
>NZ_DBMAHT010000191.1:0-2700 GCF_057866825.1 Mailhella sp. | reverse complement strand
GGCGGCGCGGAACAGCTTGGCGGCCTGCTTGCAGCCTTCCTTTTCGGCCTGAGCGGCAAAGGCGAGGTACTTGCGGTTGGCCTGAGATTCACCGGCGAATGCTTCCATCAGGTTTTCATAGGTCTTGCTCATAACGACTCCTTGTGCGAAAAAACGTTGACGTTGTTTTGTTTACTTTGTTGTGTCGCTCCTTAGTAGGAACGATTCTTATTTATGACAGAGTTCCGCCTTTGTAAAGTGTTTTCTTGCAAGGCGGAGGTTATTTTTTTGTCTTTTTAGGCAACATACTGATAATAAAGGTTTTTTATGGCGATCTCCTACAAGGTTCCCGATCTGCCGCTGTTCGACGCGGCGCTGTTGACCCGTCCGGGCGGAAGAGAAGCGTGCTGCGTGCGCTTTGAAGAGGAGATAAAGCGCAGCCGCTTCATCACCACGCTTGCGCGGGCCGACAGCCGGGAGCGCGCGCTCAGCTTTGTGGAGAGCGTGCGCCGGGAGTTTCCCGACGCGAGGCATCACTGCTGGGCGTACGCCGCGGGGCGTCCGGGCGACACGGCGCAGGTGGGGCAGAGCGATGACGGCGAACCCCACGGCACGGCGGGCCGCCCCATGCTTGCGCAGCTTCTGTACGGGGGCGTGGGCGAGCTTGCGGCCGTGACCACGCGCTATTTCGGCGGCATCAAGCTGGGCACGGGCGGCCTGACGCGCGCGTATCAGAACGGCGTGAAGCAGGCGCTTTTGCTTTTGCCCGTGACGGAAAAAAAGGTGCTCGCGCAGGCGATGGTGGAAGTGGACTACGCCCATGCGGACCGGTTTTACAGGCTGCTTCCGCGCTTTCAGGCGCGCGTGGTGGAAGAGGACTTCGGCGCGCGGGGACTCTTTACCCTGGAGATGCCCGAAGATCTGCTGGAACCCTGCCGCGAGGCGCTCAGAGAAGCGACGGACGGCGCAAGCGAACTCATGCCTCTGGAAGAGGATAACGGATGAAGAACATTCTCATGCTGGCCACGGGCGGCACCATAGCCTGCGAGCCTTCGGAAGACGGGCTGGTGCCGCGTCTTTCCGGCGAAGCCATGCTGCGACATCTCGGCAGGGATCTGCCCTGCCGGGCGGATGTGCGCGAGCTCATGAATCTCGACAGCAGCAACCTTCAGCCCGAAGACTGGGAAACCATGGCCCGCGCCGTGGCCGACAATTACGACAAGTACGACGGCTTCGTCATCACGCACGGCACGGACACGCTGGCCTACACGGCGGCGGCGCTGCATCAGATGCTGAGGCATTTGTCGAAGCCCGTCATCATCACGGGGGCGCAGCTTCCGCTGGAGGCGGAAGGTTCCGACGGCCCGCGCAATCTGAAGGACGCCTTTTTCGTGGCCTGCGAGGGCGAGCCCGGCGTGTTCGTGGTGTTTCACGGCGCGGTCATCGACGGCGGAAGGGCGAAGAAGATGCACACCGAAAGCTTTGCGGCCTACGCCAGCGTGAACGCGCCTCTTGCGCGCATCACGCCGCAGGGCGTGCAGTGGAAGGAGCGCCGGCCGCAGCCGAAGGAGCCTCTGGAACTTGTGCTCGGCCTTGAACGCATGGTCTGCGTGCTCAAGCTCGTGCCGGGCACGTCTCCCGGGCTTCTGGACATGCTCGTGGACGCGGGCTATCGGGGCGTCATCATCGAGGGATTCGGCGCGGGCGGCGTGCCCAACGACAGCCGGGGCAGCTTTCTGCCCGCCATACGCCGCGCCGTGGAAAAGGGCGTGGTCATCGTGTGCGCCTCGCAGTGCGTGTTCGACGGCGTGGATCTTTCCCGGTATCCCATCGGGGTGCTGGCGGCGAGGCTCGGGGCGATTTCCGGCGGCGACAAGACCGTGGAAACCCTGACCGTGCGCCTCATGCAGGCGCTGCGCCACTGCGGCAGCGCGCAGGAGGTGCGCGCCTTCATGGAAAGCCCCCTCTAGGCCGTTTGCCTTGCCTTTTCCCCTTTTTTGCGTCACAAAAGAAAAAATTACCTCTGTGGAGACGACGATGAGCAATCCTCTTGTTCTTATGGAAACTTCCTCCGGCGACATTCTGCTGGAACTTTTTGAAGACAAGGCTCCCGCCACCGTGGCGAACTTTCTGCGCTATGTGGACGAAGAGTTCTACAACAACACCATTTTCCACCGCGTTATCAAGGACTTCATGATTCAGGGCGGCGGACTCGGCGTGCGCATGGACGAAAAGCCCACCCACGAACCCGTGGTCAACGAAGCGGGCAACGGCCTTTCCAACAAGCGCGGCACGCTGGCCATGGCCCGCACTTCGGAACCGCATTCCGCCGCGGCGCAGTTCTTCATCAACGTGGTGGACAACGAGGAGCTCGATCACAGGGACGACACTCCCGAAGGATTCGGCTACTGCGTGTTCGGCCGCGTGGAAGACGGCATGGACGTGGTGGACAAGATTGCCAAGCTCAAGGTGAAGCCGCAGGGCGAGCACGAAGCTGTGCCTCTGGACATGGTCGTCATCACCCGCGTCAGTCGTTTTGAATAGCCGCCCATTGCGGAGAGCCGGTTTCGTGCCGGCTTTTTTTGTATGTTGCCGCCCCGGAAGGTGCGGTCAGCCGATCCGCGGCCGCGGATCGAGTTCAGGAGCGTTACGTGGAAGCTGTTTCGGGTTCAGGCGCGTTGCCCCTCATCGTGGCGTGTGTTCTCATAGGCATCTGTCTTC
>NZ_DBMAHT010000190.1:0-2806 GCF_057866825.1 Mailhella sp. | reverse complement strand
TCAGGAACATGATAAAATTTATACATTTTAATGATAATTTTACCCAATTTTCGTCATCCAGTAAAGTCCAAAGAGGTATTCAAAACCACCCGCTATGTGGGTGGTTTTGATTTCTTACAATTCTCTCAAGAATATATTTACTTCTACGGTAGTAGCGCTTTTCATATTCCACAAGAGATCCTATCTCGTCCGGAAAAATTTTTTTAATCTTTCTTTTTTGTAGGTACTTACGCAGGTACTCATATTTTTACTGAAATAAAATATTTATAAAATCAAATAATTACATATAATATTCGCTTTTATCATGCAGCGCCGCGTGCTGGTCGTTCTTCTGCCTTCGCTGGAAAAAGCCCCCGCAGAACTGGCCAGCCTCGGAAAAATCAGCCTCTCCGCCATACGCAACGCCTGTGCCGTTGGCCTCGGCGCACATATTGAAGGCGACGCCGCCGACGTGCTGGAAGCCCTGCCCACGGACACTGTGGGCATCGGCCCGTATCTGTGCATCGTGGATGAATATGCGGCCATCGTCACCCCCGGCTTTGAGGTCGTGCTGACACAGGGGCGCGGTCTCGGCATAGCCGCCATCGTCGCCTCCCAGGATTACGCCGGTATTCTGGAAGCAGACAAAAAAGGCGCGCAGCAGATGGTGGCCAACACCTCCATAAAAATCTTCATGAAAATGCAGGACGCGGAAAAAACTTGGGAACTCATACGGGGACAGGCCGGACAAGGCACCGTCCTCCGCACCACCGGCTTCAACGTCAACGAAAAAATAAGCGCAGGTTACCGCGACGCCATGAACACCACCGTGGAACAGGAAGACCGCGTCGTCCTGCGCGACTTGCAGGAACAGATCGAAGGCGAAGCCCATTTCATCTTCAGCGGGCAAATCGTCCGGGGCACCATGTTCTTTGCCAACCCTTCCCTGAAAAAAGCGCAGCTGCGCGTCCCCCAGCTTGTGCAGCTCTCCCAGGAGAAACACTATGACCATGCGGCATAAAAGAGAAAAAGCCCGGCTAGCTGAAAATGGTCGCCAACCTTGCAAGAACTTCATCCATAATGACGGGCGGTACTTGTTCCAGCCGTCTGCCGGATCTCGCCCGCAAGTCCAGCGCCCTGGGCTGGTCACAACGAACTACTCCTGTAGTACGCGTGCCGCATCCGCTGAGCGACACGGCGAATCCTGCAGTACGGGCAAAATTCCCCCCGCTGGTAATCGGCAACACTACGGGAACCTGCGTCACTCTGTTGAACTCGTCGGGAGAAATCACCAACACCGGTCGCGTTCCCTGTTGCTCATGCCCTTCTGTAGGATCAAGCGTCACCAGATAAATATCACCACGCCGCATCAGATCAGCTCCCCGCCCGTGGCTCCAGCCCCGGTCCACACTCCATCCTCAGGGGAAAGCGGCGCGGAAGCATCACACTGAGCCAACAGTTCCTGCAGGCTGTACTTCTTCCTGACGTTCGGCTCAATAATCAGACGCCCGGATTCCACG
Organism: Mailhella sp.; assembly: GCF_057866825.1. Classification (NCBI taxonomy): domain Bacteria; kingdom Pseudomonadati; phylum Thermodesulfobacteriota; class Desulfovibrionia; order Desulfovibrionales; family Desulfovibrionaceae; genus Mailhella; species Mailhella sp. Next base: position 1,307 of record NZ_DBMAHT010000190.1, on the reverse strand, counting down.
GCCATGCTTACCGATGACCCCGATTCCATTCGCAGCATTTCCAAAATGGCGGGAGGAACGGCCAGCATCACTGAACCGCCGACTTTTCTCAAATTAGCTGTGTACATCGTCATCCTCCATAAGTTATATTTTTATATAACTCGCAATCGCCAATATGGCAAGTCCCCTTCGACAATACCGCACCGGAGAACAGTTATGACGCGACTCGTACAACTTATTACTCTTTTCATCTGTCTTTTGTCGGGATCGGTTCCTTCTGCCCATGCCGGAACGCCCGTGTCCGACCGGATAGCCGTGGAAGCTGGCGTAAAGGCAGAACTTTCAAAAGACCTGGCGCTGCCTTACGCGCCCGATGCGGCCCTTTCCGGCAGAACCTGTCTGGACGGCAGGCCGACAAAAGAATTTCAGGGCGACATCATGGAATACTGGGTCAACCTGGAATGTCCTTACTGCGGCATTGAGGAACCGCTCCGGGCACAGCGGGAAAATCCCGGCATGTGCATTGTCGTGCGTCACAGCCCTTCGGACAACTACGGAGAGTCGTTGAAAAAAGCCCTGAGCTTTGAAGCACTCCTGCGCTTTTCTCCGAACGCCGCGCACAGCTTCTGGAATGCCGTGGTGCCCCGGACACCTCTCGGCGTTCCGAAACCCTATGAGGCTGCGCTGCAAACGGCGCTTCAGGATGCGGCCATTGTGCCGGAAGACTTTGCCGACTCTCTGCAACAGGTCGCTCCTGTCGTAGGCGCGGATATTATCGCCTCGCAATCCAGAATCACCTCAACTCCCACCTGGATTCTGGACGGCATTCGTTTTCCCGCCTGTGATTTCACGGCCTCACAAGTGCCGCTGGCTCTCGAACTCGCCCATAAGGCCCGCGCCGAAGACGCCGATGCCAAAGAACGCATCGTCCAGATGATTACGCGCGGCCTTTTGAATGAGTCCGTTTTATGACGCCCTCTTTCCCTGACCCGTCTTGACGAACGCTTCCCTTCTCACTAATCTTATAAGTAAGATTTATCTTGTAAATAAGATTTCAGGGAGAACTCATGGAACTTGCCAAGGTCACTTCGCGCGGTCAGATCACGCTGCCCCTCGCCATTCGCAGAAAGCTCGACGTGAAGGAAGGGGATAAGGTTGTTTTTTATGAAGAAAACGGGCGCATTGTCGTTGAAAACGCCGCAAAGCTGACAATCGCCCAGGAAAAAAAGCCCGGCGAGTAGGAACAGGCTGTCTTCATTTCGACGCGCCGCCTTTCCTCCGCCCAGCGGCAAGGAAAGGACAGTATGGCCAGACGGCGCAAGCAGACC
>NZ_DBMAHT010000189.1:0-2808 GCF_057866825.1 Mailhella sp. | reverse complement strand
GGGAGGCGGAATTGAGGGGGGCGGGGGAAATCATTTCCCTAGGCGGGGAGCGGGGCGGAGCCCCGCATCTTTTTCATCCCCACAGTCGAAGGAAACTCCAGAGAGTGACGGAGCGATCGCGCCGCCGAGGTGACGGCCGCCGAAACGGCGGAGCCGGGAGGCGAAATTGAGGGGGTTCGGGGGAAATCATTTCCCCCGGCGGGGAGCGGGGCAGAGCCCCGCATCTTTATTTAAATCTTCAGTTCTTCCATTTCCTTTTTCAGGTCGCGGCCTATCCAGGTGGCGTAGCGGTCGAGGTGGGTGGGGTCGCGGTTGATGATGGCGATTTTGCCGCCGGACTGGAGGGTGATTTCGGGCACGGCCGCGGCCGGGTACACGGTGAGGCTGGTGCCGAGCACGAGCATGAGGTCGGCGGCGCGGGCTTCGCGTTCCGCCTCGGTGAGGGCGTATTCGGGCAGTCCTTCGCCGAAGAACACGATGTCGGGTTTCACGATGCCGCCGCATTTGTCGCACACGGGCACTTCGCCGGCGCGCACGCGGGGGGCGATTTCTTCAAACGTCCAGCTCCTGCCGCAGCGCAGGCAGTGGTGCAGCAGCGGCGAACCGTGCAGTTCCAGCACCTTTTTCGATCCGGCCTTCTGGTGGAGCAGGTCGATGTTCTGCGTGATGACGGCGTGGATGATGCCTTCCTTTTCCAGACGGGCGAGCGTCTTGTGAACGATGTTGGGCTCCTTTTCCTCCAGATTGTAGAGAAAATCCTTCGAGTGCTCGTAGTAGTAGGTAGGATCCTTCATGAAGTAGTCGAGGTCGAAGAGCTTGTTGGCGTCGATGTCGGTGCGGGTGTAGAGACCGCCTGCGCCGCGGAAGTCGGGAATGCCGGAAAGGGTGGAAATGCCTGCGCCGGTAAGAACGACGGCATGTTTGGCGTTGGAAAGCAGTTCGGTAAGCGTCATGTGCGGCTCCCGGATGGTTGCAGGTGAATGAGAACCGGGAACATCCCGGCAAGGTTCCGCGGTCGGAGCTCCATGCGGACGAGCGCAGCGCCCAGTCGGCCGGAGGCGGCGACGCCCGGCGCGACGTTCGGCGAAGGAGCGCGGGACGCAGAGGCAGGCGTCGGATTCGCGGGCGCATGAGTTGAATGCACAGGCGCGGGCGTCGAATGCGCGGACGGACTGCGGGTGCGGGCGTCGGAAGGGCGTTTTCGCTGCTTCGACCGCGAAGGCCGGAGAAAGTCCGGCGTTCCGAGGGCGGAATCTTTTCGCTTCTGCGAGGACGATACGTCAGGAGCGGGAAAATTCAAGGGGCGCGGACGCAAAAAAAGCGGCCCGGCGCAGACGCGCGGGGCCGCTTGAGGTCGGCGGGAATCCGCTACACTTCAAAGAGCATTTCGAGGTCTTCTCTCGTGAGGGACTTCCAGGATTCCTGTCCGGGAATGACGGCTTCGGCCACGCCGCGCTTCATTTCCTGGAGTTTCAGAATCTTTTCTTCCACGGTGTTCTGACAGATGAGCTTGTAGGAGAACACCTGACGCGACTGGCCTATTCTGTGGGCGCGGTCGGTGGCCTGGCTTTCCACGGCGGGGTTCCACCACGGATCGTAGTGGATGACGTAGTCGGCGCTCGTGAGGTTGAGGCCCGTGCCGCCGGCCTTCAGGGAAATGAGGAAGATCCTGATGGAAGGAGTGTTGTTGAAGCGATCCACCTGTTCCAGACGGTCCTTGCTGGAGCCGTCGAGGTAGCAGAAGGGAATGTCCGTCATCTGGAGCCAGGCGCGTATCTGCTGCAGCATCTGCACGAACTGCGAGAATACGAGCACCTTGTGACCTTCTTCCACGATGTCGAGGATCATGTCCTTGAAGGCCTCGAACTTGCCGGACGGCATGTTGGCGTTGAAGCCGGGCATGTCCAGCTTGAGCAGCTTGGGATGGCAGCAGATCTGACGCAGCTTGAGCAGGGCGTCGAGAATGGACATCTGACTCTTGGCCATGCCCTTCTTGTCCACGTCGGCGAGCACCTGTTCACGCAGCTTGCGCGCGAGGGAGGCGTAGAGTTCGGCCTGTTCCTCTTCGAGGGCGCAGTACATGACGTTTTCCACCTTGGGCGGCAGATCCTTGACCACTTCGGCCTTGGTACGGCGCAGAATGAAGGGCTTCACCCGCGAACGCAGGTATTCGAGGGTTTCCGCGTCGCCTTCCTTGATGGGCTTGATGACCCCGCGCTGGAAGGCGTGCTGACTGCCGAGGAAGCCCGGCATGAGGAACTCAAAGAGGCTCCACAGTTCAAAGAGGTTGTTTTCAATGGGCGTGCCCGAGAGGCAGAGGCGCATCTTGGCGTTGATCTGCCGCACGGAGCGGGCGGTAATGGTGTTGGGGTTCTTGATGTTCTGGGCTTCGTCGAGAATGATGGAGTTGAACTCGTGCTGTTCGAGCTCCTCCATGTCGCGGCGCAGCAGCGCGTAGGTGGTGATGACGAGATCGGACGTGGCGATCTTGCGGAACAGTCCCTCGCGGCGCGTGCCGTACACGATGACGCGCGAAAGTCCGGGCACGAACTTGGAAGCTTCGCGATCCCAGTTGGGCAGCACGGAAGTGGGCACCACGATGAGGTTGGGGCCCTGAGAGCCGTGATTGACCATGTGCTGCACGAAGGCGAGCGTCTGAATGGTCTTGCCGAGGCCCATTTCGTCGGCGAGAATGCCGCCGAAACCGTATTCGTTGAGGAAGTTGAGGTACGAGATGCCCTGCAGCTGATAGGGACGCAGCGAGGCCTGCAGGCCCTTGGGCGTTTCTATCTGCTTGACTTCATGGAA
>NZ_DBMAHT010000188.1:0-2845 GCF_057866825.1 Mailhella sp. | reverse complement strand
GAAAGGGGATAGGGGTGCGGGGAAAGGGGAAAAGCCCTTTTTCAAAAGGGTTTTCCCCTTTCCCCGCAATCTTTTTTCCCCGCTCCGCTTTTCCTTCGTCCTTTTTGGGACGCGATGTCCGAAATTCTTTGCGCCGCAAGGGCAAAAAAACGCTTCCCATGTGAGAAATTTAACGATATAGGGTGAAACTCCTTTTCCCGCCCCTGATTCCGGGAAGAAAAAAAACAACGATAAGAGGTGAGAAATGAACAGGATTTTTGTGACGGGCATTATGGTGCTCAGCATTGGTGTCAGCGGCTGCACGTCTGCGGGCAAGCATCGGGAAGCGGTGCGCGACGACACGGCGGACAGAATTTCCGTCGGCAAGGTGCAGAGAGAGATTCGTGAAGGCATGTCGAGCGCCGAAGTGGTGTCCATACTCGGTTCGCCGAACATGGTGACCACCGACAGCGAACGCCGCGAAACCTGGGTGTACGACAAGGTTGCCACGGAACAGGCCTATTCCGCCTCGCAGGGCGGCGTGGGCGGACTGCTCGGCGGGGTGTTCGGCCTGGGCGCCGGCGGTCTTCTCGGCGGCGCGACCGGCAACGTGGAACGCAGCAGCGGAGCGTCGGCCACGAATCAGCGCACGCTGACCATCATCATCAAGTTCGACGAAAACGGCAAGGTTCGGGACTACAGCTATCGGCAGTCCAGCTTCTGATGATTTGTCCTGCCGGGCAGGCGCGAAGATCTTCTGCGGGAGGCGAGAGCTTCCGAATGTCTTTCGTCGGCAGGCCGGGGAGGGCCGTCTGTGCGGTTCGCCCCGGTTCCGAAGTCCCGCGCCGGATCTTTCCCCCGTCTGCCCGGCGAGCCTGCCCGTCACACGCTGTGGATCGCCGTATCTTCGTGGCGGGATGCTCTCTCCGCCGTTTGCTGCGGACTGCGGCATCCGTTCACCGTGGAGCGGACTCCACCCCGGAACGCGCTGCGGATCGCCCCCTGCGTGCGCAGCAGCACGAACCTGCGGCCCCCCGAAGCTCAAGGATTTTTACCGGACAATTAATGTCGTGAGGATATATTGTGAAAAAGGTGTTTATGCTGATTCTGTGCGTGACCATGCTTGCGGGCTGTTCCACGCAGATTCCCCGAGACGCGCTTCTGCTCACGCCCGACTCGCTCCAGAGCCGTCAGATGCAGACCCGGCGCTTCGACACCACCGACAAGGCCGCCATGCTTGCCGCGGCTACGGGAGTGCTTCAGGATTTGGGCTTCAGCCTTGAGGAGGCGGAAGTGCCGCTCGGCGTGCTGGTGGGCTCGAAGAAGCGCGACGCGTCGAGCTCCACGCAGCTTGCGGGCGCGTTTATCATTGCGGCGCTCGGAGGCGGACAGGTTCCCGTGGATTCGCATCAGACCATACGCGTGTCCATGGTGATGCGGGAAAATACCGGTACACCGGGCTCCCGCGCTCCGATGAAGAACCTTTCCGCCGCGGAACTGACTTCCGTGCGGGCCGACATCGAAAGGAACATTGCCGCCGGACTGCGCAAGAACTATTCCCGCGACGTGAGCGACAAGGCGGCCCGTCAGGCTGCCGACAACGCCGTCAAGGTGATAGAGGCGGATCTCAAAAAGATTCTGAGCGTGCAGTCGAGCGGTGGGGAATCCATTGTGCGGGTGACGTTCCAGCGCATCATCTTCGACACCGCCGGACAGATCACCCGCGCCGAACAGATCAACGATCCCGCCATCTACCGGGAATTTTACGATAAACTTTCCAAGTCCGTCTTTTTGGAGGCTCACGAAATATGAAAAAGCTCATGGCTCTCGCCCTGTCTCTTGTGGTGCTGCTCTCCGCGGGCTGCACCGTGCCCGCCGCCGAAGGTCTGTTCGAGTCCGGCGGCTCCTCGCAGCTGCGCCTGCGCCAGATCCAGACCCGTTACTTCGATACCTCCGATAAGCAGAGAACCGTCGAAGCCGTCATCGCCACCCTCCAGGACCTCGGATTCGTCATCGATAAGGCGTCCCTCGACCTCGGCAGCGTCACCGGCACCAAACTTAAAGGATACACCGTCCGCATGACCGTCAACGTCATGCCCCGCGGCAAAGCGCAAATGACCGTCCGCGCCAGCGCCCAGTATAACGTTACCCCCATCGAAGACCCCATCATCTACCAGGACTTCTTCAACGCCCTCTCAAAAAGCCTCTTCCTCCAGGCCCACCTCGAAAGCTGATCCCCCCCGACGCCCGATCCCCCGATCGGGCGTTGATGGTTAAAGGAAGAGAGGAAAGGCAGGAAAGACAGGAAAGGCATGCGGGGGAAATAATTCCCCCCGCGCCCCCCTGTTTCTGCCTCCCGGCTTCGCCGGTTCGGCAGGACAGGGTGAACGGGAAGATTATGCCCGAAGCAGAGGGCGAAGGGGGGAGAGTCTGCCGGAAGGCCGTTTCTCAGCGCTCTGGGGCCCCGGGCGACGTCAGGAGCCCGGCCGACGGGCATAAGTAGGCGGGATTCACTCCCGCCGTTAAACGCAATGCCTGTCGTGCAAGTGATGCAGTCCGTGCAGCGTGTCTTGTACAAACGGGAAGTTGCGGCAAAATTACTCCTGCAAGGTCAGAAATAATTCCCCCCGCCCCCCCCTGTTTCTGCCTCGCAGCTAAAGCTGCTTCGGCAGGGAGTGTGGGAGCAAAGCGAGTTGCCGAAGCGACGTCCGGCAGGGGCAGGTTGCAAGGCTTCTGGTGCTTGGCGGGCGCGGTTCGGGCTGCGGTCTCAGTGCAGGTGTGTCCTTTCGGACCCACCTGCGGTGGCCGACTCCTGTCCGGCCTGCGCCGGACAGTCGTGAGTAAGGAAGGATTTCCAGATTTTGGG
>NZ_DBMAHT010000187.1:0-2851 GCF_057866825.1 Mailhella sp. | reverse complement strand
TGCCCTTGTTCTTGCCCTGGGCCTTGCCGCATCCGCGGCGAACGCTGCGGAACTCACGGTTTCCGCGGCTGCGAGCCTGTCGGAATCCTTCACACAGATTTCGCAGGAGTTCACGAAGGAAACCGGGGTGAAGGTCAACCTGAACTTTGCGTCTTCCAACAATCTGCTTCGTCAGATGGAGCAGGGCGCTCCGGTGGACGTGTTCGCCTCCGCGGATCAGGAAACCATGGATTCGGCCGTGAAGAAGTCGCTGGTGGATCCCGCCACGCGCAGGGACTTTGCCCTGAATGATCTTGTGCTCATCACGCCTGCAAACGGAACGCTGAGCGGCCCGGACGGTCTTGCCGACGCCGCCGTGAAGCACATAGCCATAGGCACGCCCGAGAGCGTTCCCGCCGGACGCTATGCCCGTGAAGCGCTGACCAGCGCCGGAACCTGGGAGGCGTTGCAGAGCAAATTCGTGTTCGGCAACAACGTGCGTCAGGTGCTGAGCTACATTCAGCGCGGCGAGGCCGACGCGGGCTTCGTGTACCGCACCGACGCGCTTGCCGGCGGCAAGGACGTGCGCATCGTCACGGCCATGACCGGCCATAAGCCGGTGTGCTATCCCATTGCCGTTGCCAAAAACAGCACCGACAGAAATGACGCTCAGAAGTTCGTGGACTTCGTGCTGTCTCCGAGAGGTCTTGAAATTCTCGCTCATTACGGTTTCAGTCCGGTGAAGTAGAACATTCCGCACATAACGCGCCGGAAAACAAAGCGCTGCGTCTGCCGGGCAATGCGAAACGGCGTTGCCCGGCATTCAGGCGCGGCGGCGGATTTCGGAAACATTGCGGATGATTGCGGCCTTGCGCAAGCCGTGCCTGCGGCGCTGCGGACAACCCCCTGTTGCAGCGACTGGCTGAATCGCCGCATTCCGAAAAGAGGTTCAGAGACGCCGTGCAGATCCCGTCGGTTCCTGACGACGCCGTCGTCGAGCCGTCCCGTCTTCGGATGGGGCGGCTTTTTTGCTTCTGAGAGAAGGGGCTGGGGAAGCAGATGCGCCCGCCGCACGCGCCGGCACGGCGTCGTCCGCGCCTTGTCGGCATCTGCGCCGGAGCCCACGCCGGCATCTGCCCCGGAACCCGCAACGGAAGTACCTGCGGCCGGAAAGAGCAACGCGTGCCGCGCGGCGGCTCACACGTCGTCGAAGCCGAAGGGGCGTTCGCCCTGTCCGCCCCTGGTGAGAATGTCGGACAGGTAGGAGAGCGAGTCCTGCGCGAAAAGCGAACGCGTGTGGAAATTGCGCTCCATGGCGAGAATGCGGCCGTCGGCGTACACGGCGAGGTCTTCGGCAAAGGCGTCCACGTCTTCCGGGTCGTGGGTAATCATGATGAGAGGCACGCCGCAGTTGTCCAGAATGCCGGCGATTTCCTTGCGCATGCGGATGCGCAGCAGCGGATCGAGCGCGGCAAAGGGTTCGTCGAGAAGCAGCAGGCGCGGAGAAATGAGCAACGCCCGGGCCAGGGCCACGCGCTGCTTCTGTCCGCCGGATATCTGCGACGGCCTGCGGTCGGCAAGGTGCGCGATTTCCAGAAGGTCGAGCATGAGTTGAAGGGACGCCTGCTGCTCGTCGCTGAGTCTGGCCGGAAACATGGCCCGAAAGGCGCTGCCGAGAACGGGAACGTGCTTTTCCTGCTGCTGCAGGGCGAAGGCGAGATTCTGCCGGACGGTCATGTGGGGAAAGAGCGCGTAATCCTGAAACACGTAGCCGATGCGGCGTTTGCGGGCGGGCATGTCGATGCCTTTTTCGGAGTCGAAGAACACGGCGTCGTCGGTAATGATGTGCCCCGATTGCGGATGAACGAGCCCGGCGATCATTTGCAGGGTGAGGGTTTTACCCGAGCCGGAAGGGCCGAAGAGCACCAGACGCGAGGCGGAACTTTTGAGGCTGACGTCGAGGGAAAAGGCCCCGTGCCGCCCCTTGAGCGTGGCTTGAACGGAAAGATCGATCACCGGGAACCTCCCAGCAGATAGTCGGCGGTCACGAGAATGGCGGCGCAGATGCACGAAGTCAGGATGACGAGCCCGGCGGCCAGCGCGTCGTTTCCGGCCTGAAAGGCGTCGTAGATGGCGAGGGCGAGAGTCTGGGTTTTGCCCGGAATGTTGCCGGCCAGCATGAGTGTTGCGCCGAATTCGCCCATGCCTCGGGCAAAGGCCAGCATGGCCCCGGAAAGAATGCCGCGTCCGGCGAGCGGCAGACTGATGGAAAAGAACACGGCGATTTCCGAGGCGCCCAGCGTGCGCGCGGCCTTTTCCACGTTGGCGTCCACCTGTTCGAGGGCGGTTTTCGCCGACTTGTAGATCAGAGGAAAGACCACGACCGTGGCCGCCACCACGGCTCCCTGCCAGGAAAACATGAACTGCAAGCCGATTTTTTGCAGCACCGGGCCGAAGACGCCGTTTCTGCCCAGCAGCAGAATGAGATAGTAGCCCAGCACGGTGGGAGGCAGCACCATGGGAAGCGTGCAGAGCGAATCAATGACGGCCGCGCAGACGGAGCGCCGCCTTGCGAGAATGCGGGCCGTAAGGGTGCCGAGCACGAGGGAGGCCAGAGTGGACAATCCGGCAACTTTCAACGACAGCATGATGGGAAACAGAGAAAACTGCTGCCCGAAAAGGGAAAATTCCATGGGAGCGCTCCTTTCCATTTCAAAATAACAGGAATGGAGACGCGGAGCAAGCCGAAGGGCCGATATCCTGACAAAATTTTCAGAAATTCAAGGCGCGGGGAAGCGTTGCGGCGCATGAAGGCATCCGGGCGAGGCTGGGCAAGAGGGGGAGTCATGGCGAGTGAGGGGCGCGTTGCGTG
>NZ_DBMAHT010000186.1:0-2877 GCF_057866825.1 Mailhella sp. | reverse complement strand
AGAAACAGCGTGTGGCTATTGCCAGGGCACTGGCCATGAATCCGGATATCATGCTCTTTGATGAACCCACCTCCGCGCTTCTCTCGCCTCCCTTTCCGCCTCTGCCGCAATTTTCTCCGCCCCCGGCCTTCCGCCTCCCGGCTTTCTCCTCTCCCGCAGCGTTTTTTCGCCCGGAACCCCGCCTGCCGTGATTTTAAGTTGACAATGGTTTTCAATTTCACTATCTCTGTTCCATCCGCCATGAGAAAAAACTCTCAGGCGCTCCGGCAGATTTCCGCCCATCCGGCGGACTCTCCATTCACGGCCTTTTGGATTTCGGATTTCCGCAATCTTTTTTTTGAACTTTTATTGAAAAAGAATTTCATTTTTATTCAGGAGGACGCCATGTCACAGATGAATCTCCGTCAGCTCGCCCCGGGGCAGAAGGCGAGCATAGTCAAGATCACCGCTCACGGAGAACTCGGACGCCGCATCCGCGACATGGGGCTTGTGCCCGGCATGTCCGTGCAGGTGGTGGGCAAGGCTCCCCTGCGCGATCCCGTGGCGCTGCGCATTGAAGGTTCCACCATCGCCCTGCGCAACAGCGAGGCCGACTTCGTTTCCGTGGAGGTCAAATGAGCTGTCCCATGTGTGAAAAGAAAGGCGTGCCCGGCGCCTCCGCCCTTACCGAGGAAGAAAAGAAGAACGGCGTGCGCATTGCGCTTGCGGGCAATCCCAACTGCGGCAAGACCACGGCCTTCAACGCCTGGACGGGCGCGCATCAGCACGTGGGCAACTATCCCGGCGTGACCGTGGAAAAGAAGGAAGGCTGGACGCGCTGCGGCGATCAAAAAGTGCTGCTGGTCGATCTGCCGGGCGCGTATTCGCTCACGCCCTACTCCATGGAAGAGCGCGTGGTGCGCGACGTGCTCGCCCCCGAAAATGCCGTCGAGCGCCCCCGTGCGGTAATCGACGTCATCGACTCCGCCACGCTGGAGCGCGGCCTCATGCTCGCCGTGCAGATACGCGAACTCGGTCAGCCCGTGGTGCTCGCCTGCAACATGATGGACGAAGCGAAGCGCGCGGGCATAGCCATTGATCTGGAAAAGCTTTCCGCGCGCTTCGGCGTGCGGGCCGTGCCCACGGTGGCGCGCTCCGGCGAAGGCCTCGACAGGGCGCTCGCTCTGGCGCTGGAAGAAGCGCAGAAGCCCTGCGAGCCGCTCGTGATCGCCTACGGCCCGGACGTGGACCCCGCGCTTCAGCGCATGAGCGCCCTCATCAGCGAAAAGAAGCTGCTTGTCGAACGCTATCCCGCGCGCTGGACCGCGATCAAGATTCTGGAAAACGACGAAGTGGTGCTCGATCAGATACGCAGGGCCGACCCCGACGCCGCCCGGAATCTGGAAGCGCAGCGCGACGCGCTCGCCGCTCATCTTTCCGCCACGCACGACACCACGCCCGACGCCGTGATTGCCGACTATCGTTTCGGCTTCATCAACAGCGTGCTCCGTGACGGCGTGCTTCGCAAGGACAACGCCAAAGACCGCCTTGCCTTCACCGACAAGCTCGACAAGGTGCTCACCAACACCATTTTCGGCCCGGCCATCATGCTGGCGGTGGTGTATTTCATGTTCTGGACCACGTTCATCGTGGGCGCGTATCCGCAGGGCTGGGTGGAAGACTTCTTCGGCTGGCTCGGCGAACTCATGACCGGCGTGCTGCCGGAAGGTCTCGTGCAGTCGCTGGTGGTGGACGGCGTCATCGGCGGCGTGGGCGGCGTGCTCAGCTTCGTGCCGCTCATTCTCATCATGTTTCTCATCGTGTCGTTCCTTGAGGACAGCGGCTACATGGCGCGCATGGCCTACATGCTCGACCGCGTCATGCGGGCCTTCGGACTGCACGGCTCTTCGGTGATGCCCTTCATCATTGCGGGCGGCATTGCGGGCGGCTGCGCCATTCCCGGCGTGATGGCCACCCGCACCATGCGCAGCGAAAAGGAACGCATGGCCACCATGATGACCCTGCCCCTCATGACCTGCGGCGCGAAAATTCCGGTGTTTCTCATGCTCACGGCCGCGTTTTTTGCGGAAAATCAGGCGGGCATCATGTTTGCCGTCACGCTGTGCGGCTGGGCCGTGGCGCTGCTGGTGTCGCTTTTCCTGAGAAAAACCGTGTTCCGCGGGGAATCCACGCCCTTCGTCATGGAACTGCCCCCCTACCGCCTGCCCACGCTGCGCAGCATTCTCACCCACACCTGGGAACGCGGCTGGATGTACATCAAAAAGGCGGGAACCGTCATTCTGGCCATCTCCGTGATTCTCTGGGCCGCGCTCACCTTCCCGGCGCTCAGCGAAAAGCAGTCCGCGCCCTTTGAAGAAAAAATCGCCGCGCTCGAAGCTCAAATAGCGCCCCTCGACGAACAGATCGCCGCGCTGAAGCAGCAGCTTGAAAGCGCTCCCGCCGATGCCGCCATGAGTCGGGCCCTTGCCGACGCCGCGGAGCAGAAGGCGGCCCTTGAGGAACAGAAGTCCGAAACCGAAAACGCGCTGGCTTCCGAAACCGTGCGCAACACCTGGGGCGGCCGCATCGGCCAGCTCGTGGAACCCGTGTTCCGCCCCCTCGGCTTCGACTGGCGCACCGACGTGGCCCTCATTTCCGGCGTGGCCGCCAAGGAAGCCATTCTCTCCACCATGGGCACGGCCTACTCCATCGGCGAAACCGATCCCGACGAACCCGATTCCCTTTCCGCCCGTCTGGCCGCCGATCCCGGCTGGTCCAAGACCGTGGCCCTCGCGCTCATGCTCTTCGTGCTCATCTACTCACCCTGCTTCGTCACCCTCGTGGTGCTCAAGAATGAGGCGGGCGGCTGGAGATGGCTCTTCTTCAGCATGGCGTTCA
>NZ_DBMAHT010000185.1:0-2985 GCF_057866825.1 Mailhella sp. | reverse complement strand
AGGGAGCCTTCGCCCCAGGCGTCGGTCTTGAGGGCAATGGGAATCACCGGTACCTTGGCCTTGCGGGCGAGCTTGACGCCGAGCGTGTTGAAGTCTTCCGTTCTGACGTCGGGTCGGCGGCTGCCCTGCGAGAAGATGATGACGGAACGACCGGCCGAAAGATGCTTCATGCCGCCCTCAAGCACGATGGTCAGGTCTTCTCTGGGATTGGTTCTGCCGAGGGCCAGCGGATCGCGGGAGGCCAGCACCGGGCCGAGGCAGGGATACTTCAGCAGCGACTTCTTCACCACGAAGGTCACGTCCTTGCGCGGCTGGATGATGCACGGCAGAAAGAAGGTTTCCAGCGTGCTCATGTGATTGGACTCGAACACGCACGGCCCTTCGATGTCGAGATTTTCAACGCCTTCAATGACAACGGGCGCGCCTATGCGTTCCATGAGGCGGCCGACGAGAAAGCTGTCGTACACCCAGCGTTCGGCATTGTAGTTTCCTGCCGCGGCGATGCGGCCGGCGCGATACATGATGCCCGCGAGGGACAGATAGAAGCGCAGAGACGGAAAAGCTCCGGCCGGATGTCCCGGCGAGCGGTAATTGCAGGAAAAATGCTGTTCCATGGTCAGTCCGTTGGTTATTTCTTTTCTATGGGAGCGGCGCGGCGATGACGCCGATGCCAGGCGTTGAGACGCGGTTCGTCGCCCTGATCCTTGCTCTGATAGTAGCGGCGGGCGAGCACGGTTTCGGGCAGATATTCCTGATCCACCCATGCGCCGGGAAAGTTGTGCGGGTACAGATAGTCCTTGCCGTAGCCCCACTGTTTCTGCATCTTGGTGACGGCGTTGCGCAGATGCAGGGGAACGGGCTGCATGCCGTTGTTTTTGATTTCCCGCGTGACGTTGTGATAGGCGGCGTAGGTGGAATTGCTCTTCGGCGCGAGCGCCAGATAGACCGCGGTTTCCGCGAGCGGAATGTAGCCTTCCGGCATGCCTACGAATTCCACGGCCTGCTGACAGGCCACGGCCATGGGCAGCGCGTGGGGATCGGCAAGGCCCACGTCTTCCGAGGCCGAAAGAATGAGGCGACGGCAGATGAAGCGCGGATCTTCTCCGCCCTCAAGCAGACAGGCAAGATAGTAGAGCGCGGCGTCGGGATCGCTGCCGCGGATGGATTTTATCATGGCCGAGGCAAGCTCGTAGTGGCTGTCGCCGTCCTTGTCGTGACGGGCCACCATTTCGGGCATGACCTTCTGCACGTCGGCGAGCGTGCGCTGCTGTTCCGGAAGATTGGAGACGTATTCCACCAGATTGAGCAGCGTTCTGGCGTCGCCGTTGGAGAGCGCGGCCAGAAATTCCAGCACTTCTTCGGGGAAGACGGCGCCGGTCTTTTCCATGCCGCGGCGGGCGAGCGAGAGCAGATCGTCCCGGCCGAGGGGCTTCAGGCGCAGCACGTGAAGCCGGGAAAGAAGCTGTCTTGTCACGCTGAAGGAAGGATTTTCCGTGGTGGTGGCGATCATGGTCATTTCGCCGCTTTCCAGAATGGGCAGGAAGAAGTCCTGCTGCGCCTTGGAAAAGCGATGAAGCTCGTCGAGCACCAGAATTTCCACGCCGGCAAGCTGACGGCGCAGCTGCTGAATGCCCGCCTCGGGCGCGGAAAGACGGAGCATCTTTTTGCCCGTGGCCTTCGCCAGAAGCAGGGCCAGCGTGGACTTGCCGCAGCCGGGAGGGCCGAAGAGCAGAAGGCTCGGCAGATGAGGGGCGTCGAGCAGCGCCTGAATCTGAGCACGCAGGTGCGGCTGCCCGACAAAATGTTCCAGATCGGCGGGGCGCAGACTTTCCGGCAACGGACGGTTCATGCCTTTCCTCCGGGGTGCTGACGTTTCCACCAGTGCAGACCGAGGGCCATCATGGCGGCGGTTTCCCAGCGGAGCACGCGTTCTCCCATGCTCAGCGCCTGAAATCCGGCCTGAATGAGTCTTTCGGCCTCGTCCGGCGTGAATCCGCCTTCCGGGCCGATGACGCAGAGCGTGCGTCCCGGAAGACCGAGACAGGCTTCCGACATGAAGCTCTGTCCGGGCAGACCGCTTTCCAGCAGCACCTGCCTGTGTTCGAAGGCTTCCGAGGCTCGAATAAGCTCGTCCACGCCGCCGGGCAGGGTGCGCAGTTCCGGCAGCCAGGGGTTCCGGCACTGCTTGGCGCCTGCTACAAGAGAAGCGTGCCAGTTTTCCCGGGCGTCCTGCGGAACGGGAAACTGACTGCGTTTTGCCTGCCAGAACCACAGTCCCGCGGCTTCGAGCTCCACGGACTTTTCCAGTATCCAGCCGCGTCTGGCTTCCTTGCCCCAGCCCACGGCCAGAACGACGCCGGAAGAAGGACGCGGATGCACGGTGGTCTTGAGAACGCGCAGTCGGGCCGACTGTCTGCCAATCTGGAGAATGCGGCAGAGCGCTTCTTTTCCGACGCCGTCGAGCACGAGCACTTCATCGCCGGGATGCAGCCGGAGCACCCGGCCCATGTGATGCGCTTCCGCGCCGGAAAGTTCCAGTTCTTCCTGCCATTGTTCCGGCGGAAGATAAAACGTGTGCATGGTATTCTCCTGAAATATTGCCGATCTTCCCATTGATTATACCTGGTCGGCATGGTTTTGAAAAGTCCGGCGACAGGCCTTTCCCCGGCGGGAGCGTGAAAATTTTGCCGTTGTCCGGCCTGGGGGGGAGAATATTGCCCGGTTTGACCTTGCAGCGCCGCGTCGGAGGTCTTTTGCAGTCCGCGCCCGCGCGTCACGGACAAAGTTCTTTGCAGGGATAAGCCTTTCTGGGGCGGCACTCTCTTGCCTTGCTTTTGCCGGGGCATGGCCGAGGCTGGATGAGAATTCGTCATTCCGGCTCGGCAGGGAAGAAGGTCTCCCCGCGTCAGGATGCGCAGGGAGACGGCGTGTTTCAGGATCGGCAGCAACGAGAATCAGGCAAAGAAATGCAGCCAGAGCATGGAA
>NZ_DBMAHT010000184.1:0-3039 GCF_057866825.1 Mailhella sp. | reverse complement strand
GAGCTGCGTGAGCGGAGAATCCTGCGCGCGCACGAGATCCTTCATGATCTGGAGAAGCACGCGGGCCGTGTTGCGCCGCAGCATGGAGTGCGCGCTGCTCATCACTTCGTCGTACAGGGCCTGGAGCGCCATGATGCGGTCGTCCGCCTGGCCGACTTCCAGATTGGTGAGCAGATTGATGACGGCATAGGCCACCCGCGAAACGCGGGAAATTACCAGACCCTTGATGCCGTGCGGATGCAGGTTGGCGTCAAAGACGCGGCTCTGCGCCTTGTCCGGGCATTCCAGTATTCTGTTGACCAGCGTCAGGATTTCTCTGTCCTGTCTGTCAAAATAGAAACTTACCGACATGCTCCTCTCCATATGTCGCTGTCGCGCCTGAGCGCGTATCTTCACCATCGGCGGAAGATCCGCCGGGACGAACGTGCGGATTCTCCGGCAAAAGCACTGCCCTGCCGCGAAACCGGACGATTCTTCCACAATAAGACAGTGAGTGTAGTCTTTGTTACGCCAATGTGTCAATAGTGTTTTTTTTCACACAATCATTTTCCGCAATGTTCTTTTCCGCTTGCGGAAGCGTTCCGATACTTTTATACTCCGGGCACTTCCCCGCAGGACCGCCTATGAACAAAGCAGACAGCCGAAAGAAAAATCTTCTGGAATTCCTCAACAAGCGCGGCTACGCGACCATTGAGGAACTCGCGCAGAATTTTTCCGTCACGCCGCAGACCATGCGCCGGGACATCAATCAGCTCGCCGACGAAGGACGGGTGCAGCGTTTTCACGGCGGCGTGGGCATGCCCCTCAGCACGGAAAACATCATTTACGATCAGCGCAAGCTGCTCTTCACCGACGAAAAGCGCCGCATTGCCGAGCTTGCCGCCCGGCACATTCCCGACGGGGCGTCGCTGTGCATCAACATCGGCACCACCACCGAGGCGGTGGCCTTCGCCCTGCTCGGTCACAAGAATCTGCGCATTCTCACCAACAATCTCAACGTGGCGCGCATCTGCGCAGGCAACGAATCGTTCGAGGTCATCATTGCGGGCGGCACGGTGCGTTCCCACGATCTCGGCGTCATCGGCCCCGAAACCGAACAGTTCATCCAGGAATTCCGCATGGATTTCGGCATCATCGGCATTTCGGGCATCGACGGGGAAGGGAATCTGCTCGATTACGACTATCGGGAAGTTTCGGTGGCGCGCGCCATCATTGCACATTCGCGGCGGGTATTTCTCGTGTGCGACAAATCCAAGTTCGGGCGGCCGGCCATGGTGCGGGTCGGCCATGTGAACCAGCTCGAAGCCGTGTTTTCCGACGGCCCCCTGCCCTCCCGCTGGCAGAGTCTCATTCGGGATTCCGGCGCTCACCTCTACCTCGCCTGAGGAGGCCGCCATGCCGGAAGCGTCCGGTGCGTCCCGCCGGGAAGTGCTGATCTTCGCGCTGCTCACCGCAGCCTGCGTGACCGCCGACGCCATGCTCTACGTGACGCTCCCCGTGTTCTGGCGCGAAGCCGGTCTTGATTCGCTCTGGGAAGTGGGCGTGGTGCTGGCCCTGAACCGGCTGGCAAGGCTGCCGCTCAATCCGCTCATCGGCTGGGCGTACACGCGCCTGAACACGAAAACCTGCGCCGTGTTTGCCGCGCTGCTTTCCGCGCTCATTCCCGTGGGATACGCCTTCGCCTCCTCGCTTGCGGCGTGGGCCGCGCTGCGCGTGCTGTGGGGGCTGGCCTGGTCGCTGCTCAAGCTGGGCGGCCTGTTCACGGTCATGGCCGCGGCGGGGCAGAAGAACCGGGGCTACTTCATGGGCCTGTTCACCGGAACCTACCGCCTCGGCAATCTGGCGGGCATGCTGGGCGGCGGTCTTCTGGCCGACCTTGCAGGACTGCGCGTTGCGCTGCTCGCCGGCGCGGCTGCGGCCGCCCTTGCCCTGCCCGTGGCTCTTTTTCTGCTGAGGGGCGTGCCCCCCTCTCCACGCAAAAGCAAAAACGCCTCCGTTTCCCCCAAAGCCCTGCTGCACTCGCCGGAAATTTTCTGGGTGCTGGTCACCTGCATGGCGGTCACGCTCATCATCGAGGGCTTTTTCATGTCCACGCTGTCCGCGCTCATGGCCCATCACTGGGGCGAAAGCATCACCGTGCTCGGCATCACGGCGGGATGCGCCACGGCCGCGGGCGTGATGCAGTCGCTGCGCTGGGGCTGGGATCCTCTGCTCTCGCCGCTCGTAGGACGCCTCTCCGACGGCCGCCTCGGCCGCGTGACCATGTTTGCCGCCGGATGCTGGACAGCCGCCGCGCTGTTTCTGCTCATCGGCGTTTCGCTGCCCCTCGGCCCGTGGCTTGCCGCAATTGCGGCCGTGGAACTGTGCTGCACCGCCATGACCACCCTTTCCGACGCGCTGGCCGCAGACGCGGCTTCGCGCTCAAACGCGGTGTTCGTCATGACCGCCTACACGCTGGCCATCGACCTCGGCGCGGCGCTCGGCCCTCTCGGCGGATTCGCCGCCATCTCCCTCTGGGGCATGAACGCCGCCTACGCGCTGGCCGCCGCCGTGCTCGCGCTTTTTGCCTTCAAGTGGACCTTCCACCCGCCGGTCGGAACGTCAACGCCGTCCTGAATCCGACCGCGCCTGCGCCCGCGTCCGCCGAGCACCCCGCAAAAAAACATCCTGACGCCGCAGCGCACGCCGCCGCGGCTCCGTTTTATCCGGCAGCCCTTCGCCCGCGCCGGGCAACGCCCCGGATCACGCCTCAAGCAGCGCTCAGCACTCCCGCTCCGCCTGCCCCCGCAAACAACTCACCCGCGCGCTTTGCAACGCCGCTCCGCCACCAGGCAGACGGATGACCACTCCGGGCGAGCCTCCGCGCAGCGCCGACCTGCCCCGCACGTCTTTCCGAAACGCCCCAAAGCTCTCCCCCTGCGCCTTTCGCAACACACGTTTCCCCCTTGCCCCACAAAAACACCCCCGCGCGCTTTGCAACGCCCGACGCAAAAACACTCCCCCTGCCCCGGCAAATAAAAGTTTTAGGAAGGAGGATGG
>NZ_DBMAHT010000183.1:0-3070 GCF_057866825.1 Mailhella sp. | reverse complement strand
CCCCCGCAAGAAGTTTGGTTATCGATCGACTGTCGAGTTTTTACGGGAAGACGGGAATCTCTTTCTGTTGCAATTCATTTGACAATCTGCCCAAAAGTTTTCCCTCCTTCCCCCGTCGCTTCCCCCGTCGCCTCCCCGGCTCTCTCCCTTCCTCCGATTTTCCGCGGGGCGGAAGGGTTTTCGAGGCTTGAAGAGCGCATAATAATGGGTTAGAGTTCCTTTTTTACCGGCGGGAGAGGCATCGTTTTTTCAGCGCTGCGGCCCCGCGAGTTTGTGGCGCGCCTGCATGGGCGGGGGCGTCGGTCATCATTTTTTAACACGGGAGAGTTCGGGATGCGTTTTCTCAACTATGCCGCGGCATGCCTTGCCGTTTGCGGTATGGCCCTTTCTCCGCTGGTTTCCTCCGCGCATGCGGAAGAGGCCGCGAAGAAGATCAAGGTGGGCTTCATCTATGTTTCCCCTGTGGGCGACGAGGGCTGGTCGTGGACGCACGATCAGGGCCGCAAGATGATGGACGCCATGCCTGACGTGGAAACCACCATGATGGAAAGCGTGCCCGAAGGCCCCGACGCCGAGCGCGCCATCAAGAACATGTGCTCCAAGGGCTACAACGTCATTGTGGCCACGAGCTTCGGCTACATGGACGCCATGGCCAAGATGGCCAAGCGCAACCCCGACATCACGTTCCTGCACTGCTCGGGCTACAAGCACAGCAAGAACATGACCTGCTATTTCGGCAGAATGTATCAGGCCCGCTACCTCACCGGCATGGTGGCCGGCTCCATGACCAGGAAAAACGAAATCGGCTATGTGGCGTCGTTCCCCATTCCCGAAGTGGTGCGCGGCATCAACGCCTTCACGCTCGGCGTTCGCGCCGTGAACCCCGACGCCAAGGTGCGCGTGGTCTGGACCCGCACCTGGTACAGCCCCGACGATGAAAAGAAGGCCGCCGAAGGTCTGCTCGACGTGGGCGTGGACGTCATTGCCCAGCATCAGGATTCCGCGGGCCCGCAGACCGCCGCCGAAGCGCGCGGCGCGTATTCCGTGGGCTACAACACCGACATGTCCGCCGCCGCGCCCAAGGCTCATCTCGTGGCGGCCGTGTGGGACTGGAACAAATTCTACAAGAAGTTCATCGACGAATACCGCGCCGGAACCTGGAAGAACGGCAACTACTGGTACGGCATCGGCGACGGCATTGTGGACATCTCCCGCTACGGCGACATGGTGCCCGCCGACGTGCGCGCCAAGGTGGACGCCGTGAAGGCCGACATCGTTTCCGGCAAGTATCAGGTGTTCACCGGCCCGGTGAAGGATCAGGAAGGCAAGGTGCGCGTGGCCGAAGGTCAGGTTGCGCCCGATGACATGCTGCTCTCCATGGACTGGTTCGTGGAAGGCGTGGTAGGAACCACCAAGTAACATTTCAGGAAAGCTCCGTCCGGTGAGGACGGGGCTTTTTATTTTCCGGTCCGTGGCGATGTGTCCGGCCCTGCGGGGCGGGCGCTCCCGCGGA
Organism: Mailhella sp.; assembly: GCF_057866825.1. NCBI lineage: Bacteria > Pseudomonadati > Thermodesulfobacteriota > Desulfovibrionia > Desulfovibrionales > Desulfovibrionaceae > Mailhella > Mailhella sp. The sequence goes on along the minus strand of NZ_DBMAHT010000183.1, from coordinate 1,557 downwards.
CTTCCGCTCTTGCCGGATGCGCGAAGGCAAAGGTTCGGCATCCGTGCGCCGCGCAGGCGGGATACGCGGCAGCTCGAGAAAAGCGTTGCCGCCCCTCGCTCAGACGGGGCAGAGCGCGCAGACCGCACGCGCAAAGCCGTGCAGGCGGAGCAGCCCGACGAACGCGGGCACAGAACGCAGGAGCGAAAGGCCGACGTTCCGCCCTGCGGCCATCATGACATGCAACCGCGCCGGAAGCATAGCCATCCGGGGCATCAAGATATTTTCGGAGGAATCATGGACGGTTTCAGAGTCGTCAGACGGCAGACCCCTCATCGCTGGGCCGGGCTTGTCGTGCTGCCGGCGGCGCTTCTCATCGCCCTGGCGTTCTGTTCCCTGCTGCTGATGATTCAGGACAAGTCGCCCGTCGAAGCCGCCGTGGTGCTGTTTCAGGGCGGGTTCGGAAGCCTGCACGCGCTTCAGGACACCATGCTCAAGGCCATTCCCATTTTTCTGTGCTCGCTCGGCGTGTCCATCGCCTTCCGCATGAAGGTGTGGAACATCGGCGCGGAAGGACAGTTCGCCCTCGGCGGCGTGGGCGCCACCTGGGCCGTGCTCACCTTTCCCGAGCTGCCCATGCCGGCCATGCTCCTCACCATGCTGGCGTGCGCGGCCGTCACCGGCGGCCTGTGGGGCATGCTGCCCGGTCTGCTCAAGCTCAAGTTCGGCCTCAATGAAATCATTTCCACGCTCATGCTCAATTACATAGGCATCGAGTTCATGCGTTATCTCGTGTACGGCCCGTGGAAGGATCCCGGAAGCATGGGCTTCCCCATGACGGCCATGTTCCCCGACGAAGCCATCTTCCCCGAGGTCATCGGCTACGTGCATGCGGGCATTCTGGTGTGCCTCGCGGCGGCCGTGGCGGTTTCCATATTTTTGCAGCGCACGAGGCTCGGCTTTGAACTGTGCGCCGCGGGCGAAAATCCGCGGGCGGCAAGGTACGCGCGCATTCCCTACGGCTTTCTGCTGGTCTTCGTGCTCACGCTTTCCGGCGCGCTCGCGGGCATGGCCGGATGCGTGGAGGTTTCGGCCACGTTCAACCGGCTCCAGCCCAGCCTCTGCACGGGCTACGGCTACACCGCCATCGTGGTGGCGTGGCTCTCGCGCCTGCGCACGCCTTCCATCGCGCTCTTTTCCATATTCCTGGCCGGGCTTCTCGTGGGCACGGACAATCTGCAAGTGGACATGCAGGTGCCCGCGGCCTTCGGCGGCATTCTCGAAGGCTGCATTCTGCTCTGCGTGCTCGCCGGACAATTCTTCTACACCTACACCTTTGTGAGAACGGGTCGCAGCCAGGGAGGTGCGGCATGACCTGGGATATCTTCGTCGCGCTGCTGGCCGCCACGGTGCTCGCCGGCACGCCGCTTCTCTACGCCACCATGGGCGAACTCATCACCGAACGCTCGGGCGTGCTCAACCTCGGCGTGGAAGGCATGATGATCATGGGCGCGTTCTTCGCCTTCATCGTGCAGTTCAAAACGGGCAATCCGTGGCTGGCAGCGCTGGCCGCAGGCC
>NZ_DBMAHT010000182.1:0-3090 GCF_057866825.1 Mailhella sp. | reverse complement strand
CACGGTGCAGTCGCGTTCATCGAAGGCGAAGACGTTGCCGTACTGGTCGGCGATGACCTGAATTTCGATGTGGCGGACGTGTTCGAGGTAGCGTTCGACGAAGAGGCGGGGGTTGCCGAAGGAAGCTTCGGCCATGGTGGAAGCCTTGACGAAGGCGTCTTCGAGTTCCTGCATGGTGCGGATGACGAAGATGCCGCGACCGCCGCCGCCGCCTTCAGCCTTGAGCATGACGGGCAGACCGATTTTCTTGATGACCTTGCGTGCGCCGTTGATGTCGACCGCGCCGTCGGAACCGGGCACGACGGGCACGCCGATTCTGGTGGCGAGGTTTCTGGCCTGCACCTTGTTGCCGAGCAGGTTCATGGATTCGCAGGTGGAGCCGATGAAGGTGATGCCGGATTCGGCGCACTTGCGGGGGAAGCTGTCGTCTTCGGAGGCGAAGCCCCAGCCGGGATGGATGCCGACCACGCCGCGGGCCTTGGCCTTGCTGATGATGAGGTCGAGGTCGAGGTAGGCGGAGGGGTTGGGACCGAGGAGCATGAGTTCCTGGGCGGCGGAGGCCGCGGGGGAGGTCTTGTCCACGTCGGTGGCGGTCATGATGGCCACGGCGCCGAAGCGTTCGCGGATGGCGCGGCAGATGCGGCGTGCGGGAATGCCGCGGTTGGCCACGAGTATGGCTTTGCCTTTGAGCTCGGCCTGAACTTGTTCCATGGTTTTTGCAGACATATCTACTCCGAGGAAGGGGGAGGTTTCGGGGGGCCGGGTTCCGACGGGGGAAGTCAGGAGACTTGACCGGCAGGAAGGATGGAGCCGCCCAGAAACGTTTCCGTTCCGAATGCTGTACTGAGGCGAAGCGCGCCGGATTCGGTCACGCCGTCCACCACGCCCTCACAGGGGATTCTGACCATGGTTTCCCTTTCGGGGCAGGCGTCGGCGAGCGTGACGCGGCAGCCGCGGAAGGCGAGATGCCTTTGCGCGAGCGCGGGCCACCACGGTTCGAGGGTCTGCCTTTGTGAATAGCAGGAAAAAAGACGGCTCGCAAGTCGAATCCAGAGCGTGAAAATAGTCACGATGTCCTTGGATTTGCTGTCCTTTTGCGAGGGATGGGCGCAGGCGGGATCGACGAGGGGGAAACCGGATGCGCGCCTGAGCACGCCTGCGGAAAAAGCGTAGTTATCCCGGAGCATTGAGTTCGGCGGACAGGAGACGAGGTTGAAGCCCGTGCCCACAATGAGCGCGCCGTGGCGTTCTTCCATGAGCATGCCGCCGACTTTGGAGCAGTCGTTTCTGCCCGGGGCGACGCCGGGGCGGAACGAGGATGAGGGCTGAAGGATGTCGTTGGGCCATTTGAGGAGCACGGGGCAGCTCTCGCGGGAGAGGGCCTCGGCGAAGAGGGAACCGCAGGCGGGGGCGGCGGCAGCGGAATCGAAGGGCGGCGCGAGGGGGAGGCACAGGGCGGAGTAGAGATTGCCCTCGGGGGAGGCCCAGGCGCGGCGCATCTGCCCGCGGCCGGAGCTCTGACGCAGGGAAAGCACGGAGGCCCATTCGGGGAAGAGGTCGGCCTCGACGAGCAGGCGGGCGACGTCGAGGGTTGAGGTGGCAGGGCCGGTGATGTACACTGGGGCGGGCAGTCCGGGCGCGGGAATTTCGAGCCAGCGCACGCCGTTTTTTTCTTTGGGCGTCCAGGCAAGGGCGTCGGGGCCTGCGGAACCGGGGCGCGAAGGCAAGGCGTCGGAGCGCGTGGCCGAAGCGTTGGCTGCGGCGTCGATTGCCGCGCAGGCGCTGGCGCAGGTGGCCGCGTTTGCAGCCGCGCTTGCCGCAGCGGGGGCGTTGTTGTTTTCGTCGCTGCTGTCTGCGGCGTCCGGGTTTCGGGTCGAAGCTTGCGCAGCAGCAGCGGCGTCTGCCTCTGCGCCCGCTTCTGAGCAGGCGCTGGCGTCCGGCGTGTCGGCGCGGTTTCCGCCGCCTGCGCGCTCCGTCCATGCGGCGGCAAACAGCGCCGGAATCGTCGCCAGGTCCGCGGCGGTCAGGGCAAGAGGCGAGGCGGCAAGCGCTTCCGGCGAAAAGGGCAGAGCCGTGGGCTCCTGTTCCCCGATGGGGGGCAGGCCCAGATAGAGCAGTCGCAAGGCGGCGTTATCGTTCATGGATCCTCCAGAGCGGCCGTCGCGTATCGGCGGCGATGAAACACACAGCCCCTCCTGCGGGAGGGAGGCGCGCGGCGTTTTTGCCTGCGCGCGGCGGCCCGCGGGCCGGGGGCAACATGGGTGAATGGTATGTGGTGGGCGGCGCGGTGCGCGATCTTCTGCTGGGGCGTCCGGCCCACGACGTGGATGTTTCCTTCAGCGGTGGCGAAGCATTCTTTCTACAGCGCTTCCCTGCGGCGCGCAATACGGGTCGCAGTCCTGAAATCTGGCTTGTGGGCGCGGACGAGTTCACCCCGCTGGAAGGCGATGTCGAGCACGACATGCTTACCCGCGACGTCACCGTGAACGCCGCCGCCTTCGACGCGCAGGGGCGTCTGTTCTGCCATCCTGATTTTCTTGCGGACATGGCTGCCCGCCGTCTGCGCTTTGCCTCGCCCGACGCGCTGAAAAACGATCCGCTTCGCCTTTTCCGCGTGGCGCGCTTTGCCGCGGCCTGGCCGGACTGGACCGTGCCCCCCGAAACGCTGGATGCCATGCGCCGCGCGTCCGTGGAGTGCCGATCCGCGGTGGCCGCGCTTCCTGCCGAGCGCGTGGGCCGCGAATTTCTGCGTGCGCTGGAAGCGCCGAAGCCGTCGCGCTTTTTCACGGTGCTGCGCGACGCGGACTGCCTTTCTCCGTGGTTTGAGGAACTCGCCCCCGCGGCGGACATTCCTGCGGGGCCGCTTCCGTGGCACGACAATTCGGTACTGGATCACACCCTTGAGGTGCTCGACCGCTGCGCCGGACACCCCCTCGCCGCCTGGATGGCCCTTTGCCACGATCTCGGCAAAATCCGCACGGACGCCGCCATTCTGCCGCATCACTACGGGCATGAGCTCAAGGGAGCGGAACTCGTGCGCGCCCTGGGCCGCCGCCTGCGCCTGCCTTCGCGCCACATCCGCGCGGGCGT
>NZ_DBMAHT010000181.1:0-3095 GCF_057866825.1 Mailhella sp. | reverse complement strand
TCTTCGTTCTCTTCCCGTAGGCACCAAGGCGCGCATTGCCTCTGTACGAGCCGATGGTGAACTGGGCCGCCGCATTCGCGACATGGGACTGGTTCCCGGAGCCGAAGTGGAAGTCATAGGCCGCGCGCCGCTGCGCGATCCCGTAGCCCTCCGCCTGCCGGGCTTTACCCTGAGCCTGCGCAACAACGAAGCTGATTTCATTCTGGTGGAGAAGGTAGACTGATGTCTTATTTTCATCATTCTGACGACGGGCGGCCGCGCAGCAATCTGCCCACCCTCGCGCTCGCCGGAAATCCGAACTCGGGGAAGACAACCTCGTTCAACGCACTTACGGGTGCCCGTCAGCATGTGGGCAACTATCCTGGCATCACCGTGGAGCAGAAGGAGGGCATAGCCCACTGCGACGGCGAAGCCATCCGCATCATCGACCTGCCCGGCGCCTATTCGCTCACCGCCTATACCCAGGAAGAGCGCGTGGCGCGCCGCGTCATCGGCACGGAAAAGCCGCTGGCCGTCATGGCGCTGCTCAATGCCGGCGCTCTGGAACGCAATCTCTATCTGGCCGTTCAGCTCATGGAAATGGGCGTGCCCGTTTCCATAGGCCTCAACATGATGGACGAAGCCCGCGCCATGGGCATGAGCATCGACGTCAAGGAACTGTCCCGGCGTCTGGGCGTGCCCGTGGTGGAAACCGTGGCCCGCACCGGCGAGGGATTGCAGGAATATCTGCACGAAACGCTGGTGTTCAGCCGCAAGTTCGAGGGACAGCCCTGGCATCCGCTGAGCATTTCCTACGGGCCGGATCTTGATCCCGTGCTCAAGCACCTGACGGAATCCCTCGACGAGGAGGGCGTGGGCTGCGCGCCGTATCCCACCCGCTGGCTCGCGCTCAAGCTCTTGGAAAACGACGAGGAAATTCTTTCCGAGCTCAGTCACGACAAGCCCGAGGTCATGGCGCACGTGAAGGAGCACATCGACGAGGTGGAAGCCCATCTCAAGGCCACGCTCGGCACCAGTGCCGAGGCCATCATTGCCGACTACCGCTACGGCTACATCAGCTCTCTGCTCCGCGGCGTGCTGACCCGCCGCGACGACATCGCCCAGCGCATGGACCTTTCCGACAGGGCGGACCATATTCTCACGCATCAGATTTTCGGCCCGCTCATCATGCTCGCCATCATGTACCTCATGTACCGCATCACGTTCACGGTCGGCGAGATTCCCATGCAGTGGGTGGAATCGCTGTTTGCGTGGCTGCGCAATCTGGTGGACGCCAACATGGCCGACGGCGTGCTGAAATCCATGATTACCTCGGGCATCATCGACGGCGTGGGCGGCGTGATGTGCTTTGTGCCGCTCATTCTGCTGATATTCATGCAGATAGCCATTCTGGAAGACTCCGGCTATATGGCGCGCATGGCCTATATGCTGGACAGAATCTTCCGCATCTTCGGTCTGCACGGTGCTTCCGTGGTTCCCTACATTCTCGGCGGCGGCATTGCCGGCGGCTGCGCCGTTCCCGGCATCATGGCGGCGCGCACGCTGCGCAGTCCCCGTGAAAAGCTGGCCACGCTGCTCACCGTGCCGTTCATGGCCTGCGGCGCCAAGCTCCCCGTGTTCATCGTGTTTTCGGGCGTGTTTTTCCCGGGCAACGAAGCGCTCGTCATGTTCGGGCTCACGCTCACCGGCTGGGTGGTGGCCATGCTCGCCGCGCGCGTGCTGCGCTCTTCCGTCATCAAGGGCCCGGCCACGCCGTTCGTCATGGAGCTGCCTCCCTACCGCATGCCCACGCTTCAGGGCATGGTCATTCACGCCGGCGAGCGCACCTGGGAATATCTGAAGAAGGCCGGAACCGTCATTCTTGCCATATCCATCGTGGTGTGGGCGGCCATGGCCTATCCGTCACTGCCCGAAGACCGGGTGCAGGCGCATGAAACCACGCTGACCGAGCTGCAGACGCAGCTTAGTGCCGCCGCGCCGGATTCCGACCTGCGCCGGAGCATCGAACACGCCATTCAGACGGAAAACGGACGCTTCAGCGAAGAAACGCTGCGGCACACCATTGCCGGACGCATCGGCTCGGCCATGGAACCGGTGACGCGCTATGCGGGCTTCGGCTGGGAAGCCAACATCTCCCTGCTTGGCGGTCTGGCGGCCAAGGAAGTCATCGTGACCACGCTGGGCACGGCCTATTCGCTGTACGACGCGGGCGAGGATTCCGGCAATCTGGCCGATTTCATCGCCAGAGACAAGAACTGGAACATTCCCTCGGTGGTGGCTTTCCTGCTGTTCGTGCTGCTTTATGCGCCCTGCTTCGTGAGCCTCGTGACCATACGCATGGAAACCGGCTCGGCCAAATGGGCGCTGTTCAGCTTTGTGTTCAACACCTGCGTAGCCATGGTGGTGGCCACCACGGCGTATCAGATTCTTACCCGCTGGTGCTGATCTGAGCCTGTAAACGAATGAAAAGGCGTCTCTCCGTTTTTGGAGGGACGCCTTTTTCATGGACTTGTGCAGAACCGGGACGCGTGGGCGCGTTTTTGGGGGCTTCGATGACTCCCTTCTCGCAGGCCTTCGGTGCGCTCGACCAATCCGGGGCGCTCCGTGGAGAGCGCGGGGCCCGGCGCAGTGTTGTTTTGCCCGTCGCTGAGGCCGTTTTTTTGGGGGGGAAGATGTTTCGTCGCCCGCGACATGGCGCAGGCGGCGGGGATGTCTGCCGCATAAAAAAGGGCGGAGCCGAAGCTCCGCCCCTTCGTATTCGCAAAACTGCGGATCAGAGCTGACTGACGGCGTCGGCCATGTCGTCCAGCCAGGGGCTCTTGACCGCTTCGATGGCTCCCTGATCGCAGGCCTTGGCGATGGAGGGATCAATGGGAATGCGGGCAATGTGGGCGATGCCGTACTGCCTGGCGATCTCTTCGAGATGGCTTTCGCCGAAGATGGCGTGGCGCTTGCCGCAGTTCGGGCATTCAAAGTAGGACATGTTTTCCACAAGGCCGATGACCGGGATGTTCAGGCCGTCGAGACGGGCCATGTTCACGGCCTTTTCCACGATCATGGACACCAGTTCCTGCGGAGATGTGACGATGACGATG
>NZ_DBMAHT010000180.1:0-3118 GCF_057866825.1 Mailhella sp. | reverse complement strand
ATATTTTGTTCTTTAGCGCCGAGGGCGACGGCTTCGTCGTGGTGGGCCATGATCCAGTCGTAGGCTTCGTCCTGGACGGCGACGACGTCTTTGAGCAGTTCGGGCTGTTCTTCGATGAACTTTTTGCTGGCGCACATGGCGAGGATGGGGGTCACGAGGCCGGTAGCGGTAGCGATGACGGGTTTGCCCGCCTGTTTTGCCTTGACGAGAGCGCCTGCGGCAATGAGGGCGGCGTCCACCTTGCCGGACATGAGGGCGGAGAAGCTCTGGGGGATGCCCATCTGGACGAATTTCACGTCGCGGATGGTCATGCCTTCCTTGGCGAGGCCGGCGACGAGGAGCTGATGGAGCACGGTGCCCTTGGGCCCGGCGACGGTTTTACCGCGCAGGTCTGCAAAGGTTTTGGGGCCGTTTTCCTGACCGACGATGGCGAACACGTCGGTAGGACGGGAGGCTCCGGCAATGATGATGACCGGATTGCCTTCGGCGTTGGCCATCTGCACGGAGGTGGTGTTGAGCACGCCGCCGACGTCGAGGTCGCCGGAAGCCATGGCGGTGGCCTGCTGGGCGCCGGAATCTATTTCATGCCACTGCACCTTGATGCCCTTGGGTTCGAGTTTTTTCTCAAGGAGCTTGTGTTCCTTCATGACGATCATCTGCAGATTGAAGGGTGACTTCACATAGCTGATGTTGAGAGCGCCTTTTTCGGCAAAGGCCGGGGAGGCGGCGAGGGAAAGGGCCAGGGCAAGGGCGAGTGTTTTGAGCATCTTCATAATAATTACAACTCCTTAGTATTCAGATGCGTAAGAATGTTGCGGCGAATGAAGTTTCGCCGTTCGGGGCCGGTGTTTTCGGAAATATCGAAGCTTTCCACGATGACGCCGCGATCCATGACGCAGAGGCGGCTGCCGAGACGCAGGGCTTCTTCCATGTCGTGGGTGACGAGCAGGCAGAGCGAGCGGGACATGAGTTTTTTGAGCATGTCCTGAAGCTTTTCCCGGGTGATGGCGTCGAGCGAGGCGAAGGGTTCGTCCATGAGCAGAATGCGAGGCGAGCGGAGCAGGGCGCGGGCCACGCCCACGCGCTGGGCCATGCCGCCGGAAAGTTCGCGGGGCATGGCGGAAAGCACGTCCGGGGAAAGTTCCACCATGTCGAGGGCCTCCGCCATGCGGATATTGGCGTCGCGGCAGACGCGGGGCAGCGCGAGGCGGAGGTTTTCGCCTGCGGTGAGCCAGGGCAGCAGGCGCGGATCCTGAAAGACCACGGCGCATTCTTCGGGGCGGGGAAGCACGAGTCCGGCATCCGGGGATTCGAGACCTGCGGCGATGCGCAGCAGCGTGGACTTGCCGCATCCGGACGCGCCCAAAAGGCAGGTGACGCCCTGCGGAGCAAGGAACATGTCGGTTCCGCGCAGCACTTCGCGCGATCCGAACGATTTGCGGATGCCGCGCAGCAGCTCGATGTTTGCGGAAGAAGTTGCGGAATCAGTCATGCGGCGAGCTCGGGAAAGCGGCGCTTGAGCAGCGCGGAGGAAAGGGAGGAGAAGGCGGCGTCGAGGGCCCAGCCCAGAAAGCCGATGATGAGAATGCCCACAATGACTTCGTCGGCGCGCTGCATCTGTTCGGCGTCCATGATCATGTAGCCGAGGCCGCTGCTGGCGGCGATGAGTTCGGCGGCGATGAGGGCGCGCCAGCTGTAGCCGAAGCTCAGGCGCAGGCCCGTGATGATGGAAGGCGTGGCCGCGGGCAGCAGAAAGAAGAGCACGGTGCGGGTGCGGGAGAGATGGAGACTTGCGGCGAGCTCGCGGAACGACGCGTCGAGTCGGCTCAGACCGTCGCGGGTGTTGAGATAGATCGGAAAGAACGAGGCCAGCACGATGACGGCAATCTGCGTGGCGTCGCCGATGCCGAGCCAGAGAATGAGCAGGGGCGTGAGGGCGAGCGGAGGCGTCATGCGCATGAAGGAGAGCGTGCCCTGAAAAAGCTCGTCGAGCAGCCGCCAGCGATACAGCAGCGCGGCCGTGCCGAAGGCAAGCGCCACGCTCAGGCAGAAGCCCGTTGCAATGCGGTAGAACGACGACAGAACGTGCTCCGTAAGTACGCCGCTTTTCGCCATGGCAAGCCCGGTTTCCAGCACGCGCCCCGGCCCGGGCAGCAGATACGGCGATACCGCGCCGGACACAATCTGCCAGACGATAAGCACTACGGCGGGTACAAAAATGGACTTTATCATGCGCATGCCCGCGATTCTAGAACGCATGCGCCCGGCTGTCCATGCAGAAATAACGTATTTTTTGTCACAAACGCAGCGCATGAACAGACCCGCCGCCGACGCCCGACAGGACGCCCGCAGCGGGCCATCAGGAGGAATGAAACGCAGGAAAGGCAAAAAGGCAGGAAAGGCAGGAAAGGCATGCGGGGGAAATAATTCCCCGACAAAGTCGGGACAAGCCCCCCGCACCCCCCTGTTTCTGCCTCGCAGCTAAAGCTGCTTCGGCAGGACGGGAGAGTGACAGGCAAAGCAAGTTGCCGCATCCGGCGGGAGCTTGGAAAGGCGGGGCCTGCGGAAGCCGGGGAGCTTGGCAGGCGCTGTTCGGTCTGCGGACGCAGTGCAGGTGTGTCCTCTCGGACCCACCTGCGGTGGCCGACTCCTGTCCGGCCTGCGCCGGACAGTCGTGTCAAAGGATGGGATTTCCAGATTTTTGGGAGGGAGCACCGTTGCCAGGGCCTCAAATGAAGACCGGAAGGCCGTCTCTCAACGCACTGGGGCCCCGGGCGACGTCAGGCAAGTAGCCGGAATTCACTTCCGGCGTAAAGCGCAGCCGCCGTCGTGCAAGCAGCGCAGACCGTACAGTGTGTCTTGCGCAAACGGGCAGGTGAGACACCCGGGGAGAAGAAAAATGTCGGCCGGGCCGACGGGCATAAGTAGGCGGGATTCACTCCCGCCGTTAAACGCAATGCCCGTCGTGCGAGTTCTGCGTCCGTACAGTGTGTCTTGCGCAAACGAGCCTTCGGGCGTCGGTGTTTTCTCCTGCGGAGTGTCAACGCTGTGGGGCCCCCGGCCTGGCATCAGACGGCCGGGCCGACGGGCATAAGTAGGCGGGATTCACTCCCGCCGT
>NZ_DBMAHT010000179.1:0-3176 GCF_057866825.1 Mailhella sp. | reverse complement strand
GAATGTTCATAACTTTCTTCCCTTCCGTCATCGGGCAGCTTGATCTGATGCTGCGGCGCAGGAAGGGAAGAAAGTTATGAACATTCTGGACAGACTGGATGCGGACATGAACGCCGTGTTCTCCCAGGAAGACGGCATAACGGAAGCCTGTGTTGTGGAGAACGTGGCCCTGCGCTGCTTCTACGAATACCCCACGGAAGACGCGCAGCCCGGTTCCGCCCGGGTGGCCACGCCTGTGCGTGCTCCGTATGCCACGCTGCTGGTTTCGGAGGTGAAAACGAAGCTCGGCCGCAAGCTGAAACGCGGGGACATTCTTGCTGTTCGCGGCAAGGCGTTCCGCATCGAGGTCATACGGCCCGACGGCATAGGGGGCCTCGTATGCAAGCTGAAGCGGCAGGAGCTGGGCAATGACTCTTAATGAGTTCCAGGACAAGGCGGAGACCTTCAGTGAACCGTACTTCGACAGCGTGGACCACTGCGCAATCGTACTCGGCGAAGAAGCCGGGGAAGTCCTGGGCAAGGTGAAGAAGTGGGGCAGGGACGCCGGATTTGATCGAGATTCTCCTCAGTTCAAAGGCATAAAAGATGAGCTTGGAGATGTTTTCTGGTGCGTGTCGCGCATGGCGAAGCAGTGCGGCTGGACGCTGGAAGAAATAGGGCAGGACTGCTGCCGGAAGCTTGCCGATCGTAAGGAGCGCGGAGTGCTCCATGGGGAAGGAGATAGCCGATGAGCGCCGACATTATGGGCAGATTGCCGGCGCATCCGCGCACGGCGCTTCGGCAGGCCGTGGGGGCGCTCATTGAAGCGGCGGGCTTTTCCGGCCGCGTGTACCTGAATCCGGAAGAGCCTTGGGACGCTCCCGCATTCCCCAGTGTGGGCGTGTACGTCATGAGTGAGCAGGCGGCAGAAAGTGATCTCTCCCCGCGGCCGGACAGCCGGGAAGCCGAGCTTGCCGTAGACATTCTGGAAGCCGTGCGGGGCCATGACCTGCCCCTCGATGACCGCATAGAAGCCCTGGAATTTGTTGTTGCCCGGGCGCTCACCTTTGAGGCCGTGGACAGGGAGTTCACCGCCCGCGGCGGAAGGCTGGAAGACTTTGAATATTCCGGCATGGAGCTCGGCAAGGCTGACAACGGGGAAATCACCGTTGCCTGCCTCACGCTCACGTTTACGGCCTTTTACCGGATGCCGCCGCGTGATGGGACAGTGGACCTGTTCCGGACCGGATACATCGAATGGGATCTTGCGGACGGAGTGAGTCATCCCGACGGCCGCAAAGAGGCAACGGACATAGTCACCCTTCCGCAGGATGGGGACGAAAGCAAAGGAGAATGACATGCAGCGCGAACAGATGTTTGTGAAGCCTGCACCCGGGCGCGTGGTGCGCGACCCGTCCACCAGTCTTCCGCTTCCTGAAGACGGCGCGGTGGTGGAAAAGACGCAGTTCTGGCTGCGGAGGCTCAGGGACGGAGACGTGGAGAAGCTCCATGAGGAAAGGAAGGAGACGGAATAATGGCCATATCGTTCAATGAAGTGCCGCAGGGCATTCTTGTGCCCGGGGCCTATATCGAGTTCGACAACAGCCAGGCCATGCAGGGCGCAAGCCTCATGGACTACACGGCGCTTATCTGTGCCCAGATGCTGGAAGAAGGAACGGCGGAACCGCTCAAGGCCTACAGCGTGACCAGCGCGGAGCGTGCGGCTGAACTTTTCGGCCGCGGCTCTCAGGCCCACCTTATGGCCGGCGCTTTTCTTGAAAACAACAGCTACACGAGCCTGCGCATGATAGGCGTGGAAGACGGGGAAGAGCTGACCAAAGCCACGGGCACCATAGCCGTGGAAGGTACGGCCACGCTGGGCGCGCCCATCTATCTGTATATCGCTGGGCAGGCTGTGTCCGTGCCCTGCGCCACGGGAACGGAAGCGGCGGCGCTGGCCACGGCCATGGCTGCGGCCGTCAATGCGGAAGCGGATCTTCCCGTCACGGCACAGGCAAGCGACACCACGGTCACGCTTACGGCCAGAAACGGCGGCACTCTGGGCAACGACATAGACATCCGCCCGGCCTACTACAACGAAACCATGCCCGAAGGCATCAAGCTGACCATTACGGCCATGAGCAAGGGCGCCGGACAGCCCGATGTGGAAGAGCTCATGGCGGCCTGGGGGGACACCTGGTACCACGTCATAGCCTGGCCGTGGAACGACCGCAGCAGCCTGCGCACGCTGGAAGCCGAGCTTGAAGACCGCTGGGGCCCGCTGCGTCATATCGACGGCGTGGCCATCACGTCCAAGGCAGGCACGTTTTCCGAGCTTCAGGAGTTCGGCAGCGGGGAAGACAAGGGCAACTACGCGCATATCTCCATTGTGGAAGCCTGCAAAACTCCCACGCTTCCGGCGGTGCGAGCTGCTGCCGTGGCGGCTCTGGTGGCCTATTACGGCAACAACGACCCCGCGCGGCCGTTCCAGACACTGACCATTTCCGGCGATCTTGCGCCGGCGCAGGAAGACCGGCTTACCCTTGAGGAACGCAACCTGCTGCTGAAGGCCGGCATAGCCACCACGGTGACCGATGCGGGCGGCAACGTGACCATTGAGCGCATGGTGACCAACTATCTCACCACGTCCACCGGTGCGGCGGATACCAGCTATCAGGACGTGAACACGCTGCTGACGCTCTCGTATCTCCGTTATGACTTCCGTTCCCGCATCCTGCGCAAGTATCCCCGCCACAAGCTGGCCGGCGACACGGAAACCATAGCCCCGGGGCAGGCGATCATGACCCCGAAGCAGGGCCGTGCCGAAGCCGTGGCCGCCTTTCAGGACTGGCAGGAACTCGGCCTTGTGGAAGACATAGCCAAGTTCAAGGCCGGTCTTGTGTGTGAGCGCAACGCCACCGACGTGAACCGTCTGGACTGGCTCATCACTCCCGATCTCGTCAATCAGTTCCGCGTGGCTGCGGTGCAGATTCAGTTCCGTCTGTAAAGGAGCATCATCATGGCAATAGGCAACCGCCGTGCGGGCCGTATTTCCTTCAAGGTGGACGGCACGCTTTATGAGGCAAAGGGCAGCTTTTCGTACAATCTCGGCCTTGACGTAAGGGAGGCCATTATCGGCGCCGACGGCGTGCATGGCTACAAGGAAACGCCGCAGGTGTCCTATATCGAGGGCGCCG
>NZ_DBMAHT010000178.1:0-3286 GCF_057866825.1 Mailhella sp. | reverse complement strand
TCGCTCGATCCCGTGGCGGGCGGCCCTGCCGACGCCCCCGCCGACTACTATGAACAAGTGATGCGCAACAATCTGCGCACGCTGGAGAACGCGCTTGGAAAACGATAACACTCCCGCCATCGTCTTTGATCACGTCAGCGTGACGCGCAGCGGCCTCAACATCCTCGACGGGGTGAACGCCACCGTGCCCCGCGGCAGCTGCACCGTGCTCATCGGGCCCAACGGCGCGGGCAAGACCACGCTGCTGCTCGCCCTGCTCGGCGAAGTAGGCTACCGCGGCAGCATCACGCTCGGCGGAGGCAAGGGCCTGCGCATAGGCTACGTGCCGCAAAAGCTCGTGCTCGACAGAGGCATGCCCTTCACCGTGGCCGAATTTCTTTCCATGGGCGTGCAGAAGCGCCCCCTGTGGCTGGGCATTTCCCGCGCGGCCAAAAAGCAGGCCCTCGAACTGCTCGACGAAGTTCACGCCGCCCACCTCATCCGCCGCCGCGTGGGCACGCTCTCCGGCGGCGAAATGCAGCGCGTGCTGCTCGCCCTGGCCCTGCAGCAGAATCCCGAACTGCTGGTGCTCGACGAACCTTCCGCCGGCGTGGACTTTGAAGGCGGAAGACTCTTCTGCGAACTGCTCGACGATCTGCGCAAAAGTCAGGGATTCACGCAGATCATGGTCAGTCACGATCTCGGCATGGTGGCTCATCACGCCACCTGCGTGATCTGCCTCAAGCGCCGGGTCATCGCTCAGGGGCCGCCCGCCGAAGTGCTGAACGGACGCGTGCTTCAGGAGCTGTTCGGCATGCACATGGGCCTCATCTGCGCGCAGGATCATCTGCACGCCATGCCCAAACCCGACGCCGCCCCCGCGGCGCAACCGCTCAGCGGAGAACCTCGTCATGACTGATCTTTCCTGGCTTTTCCATCTGGCCTCCCTCTTCCCCCTGGACGGCATGGACATGCGCTTCATGCAGCAGGCCCTCGTGGCCCTCGTGCTGCTCGCTCCCATGACCGCCGCCCTCGGCGTGCAGGTGGTCTATTACCGCATGGCCTTCTTCTCCGACGCCGTGGGGCATTCCGCCTTTGCAGGCGTGGCCATCGGTCTGGTGCTGGGCGTGAATCCGCACATTTCCATGCCGCTGTTCGGTCTGGCCGTGGGGCTTGTCATCATGTTCATGCAGCGATTCAGCGCCCTGCCTTCCGACACCGTGATAGGCGTGGTCTTCTCCGCCGTGGTGGCCGGAGGTCTGGCCGTGGTGAGCCGCAACAACACCATTGCGCGCGATCTTCAGCAGTTTCTCTACGGCGACATCCTCACCATGACGGAAACCGACATCTGCTGGCTGCTCGCGCTCTTCGTCCTCTTCGTGATCTTCCAGGTATGCGCCTTCAACCGCCTGCTCTACGCGGGCACAAGCGGCATCATCGCCCGGGCGCACCGCGTGCCCGTGGCCCTCTTTGAATACCTCTTCGCCGCCCTGCTCGCGCTCGTGGTCATGTTCTCGGTGTGGGGCGTGGGCGTGCTGCTCGTCACGGCCATGCTCATCGTGCCCGCGGCCGCGGCGCGCAACTTCGCCTCCAGCGCAGGCGGCATGTTCTGGTGGGCCATTCTCGTGAGCCTCACCTCCGCCGTGGCCGGGCTCTGTCTTTCCGTCCAGCCCTGGATGGGAACCGCCACCGGCGCCACCATCATTCTCGTCAGCTGCGCCTGGTTCGTCGTGAGCGTGGTGGTCTCCGCCGCGCGCAACGAACGGCAGGCCTGACGCGCACAAGCGCCCGTCCGCGCATCTTTTTCGGATGTTCTGCAAAAACGCCTTCGGCTGCGGTCGAAGGCGTTTTTTTTGCCCGACTTTGCGCCTTCCGTCCGAAACGAAGGACGGACTAAAAAATGTTCACTTTCGCGAAGACAGAACAAAATATTTCAAGAATGCCCGACAACGTTGAACAGCAAGGCCCCGCGCCTGTTGTCGCGACGCAACTTCACGGGAATCCTTTCCGCGCGCAGGACGCGGACTTGATGTTTCCCTGCAACTCGTTACACTTGTTCTGCCGAAACGGGCACAACAGCACCGCCTCAACGGCGTTCCGCAACGTGAGCGTCGTCACATTTCATCATCCGCACGGGCGGCACGGCCGCATTTGCTTCCCGGCCGCGCCCCGACCTCCACGGAAGGCGCGTTGCCCGTTATCGCTCTGACACCATAAAAGGAGATTTGCCTGTGGGACATCACCTCATGCTTGAAAAGCAGTCCGCCTACGGACGAATGATCGACCGACTCAACCGCTTTCCTCAGGGTGCGCCGGAATCAAAGACGCTGTACTCCATCCTGAAGATGCTCTTCACGGAAAAGGAAGCCGACCTTGTGGCCCAGATGCCCATCAAGCCCTTCACCGCGGCCGACGCGGCGAAGCGCTGGAACATGTCGGAAACGGAAGCGCACAAGATTCTGGACAACCTTGCGAGCCGCGCCATGCTCGTGGACATGGACAATCACGGCGAGCAGATGTACTGCCTGCCCCCGCCCATGGCCGGATTCTTTGAATTTTCCATGATGCGCGTGCGCCAGGACATCGATCAGAAAACCCTCGCCGAACTCTTCAATCAGTACATCAACGTGGAAGAGGACTTCATGCGCGAGCTCTTCGTCACCGGCGACACGGGCCTCGGCCGCGTGTTCGTGCAGGAGCCCACGGTGAAGGAACCCTACGCCATGGAAATTCTCGACTGGGAAAAGGCCACCCACGTCATTGAAACGGCTTCCCAGTGCGGCATAAGCATGTGCTACTGCCGCCACAAGAAACAGCACCTCGGCACGGCCTGCGACGCCCCCATGGACATCTGCATGACCTTCAACACCGCCGCGCATTCGCTCATCAAGCACGGCCACGCCCGCGAAGTGAGCAAAAGCGAGTGCATGGAACTGCTGCATCAGGCCTGGGAACACAACCTCGTGCAGTTCGGTGAAAACGTCCGCCAGGGCGTGAACTTCATCTGCAACTGCTGCGGCTGCTGCTGCGAAGCCCTCGGCGCGGTCAAGCGCTTCCAGATGACGCAGACCATCCATTCCAACTTCATCATGCAGAGAAACGAATCCGCCTGCGTGAACTGCGGACGCTGCGTCCAGCTCTGCCCCGTGAACGCCCTCACCATGGAACGCGACGCCGAAGGCCATCGGCACATCGAGTTCAACGCCGAACTGTGCCTCGGCTGCGGCGTGTGCACGCGCGGCTGCAATCACGGAGCCATTACCCTGGTGCCCCGCCCCGAACGCACGATCACGCCTCTGAACACCAC
>NZ_DBMAHT010000177.1:0-3318 GCF_057866825.1 Mailhella sp. | reverse complement strand
GTCAAAGAACCGTGCCGCTCACTCGCGGCGGTGTTGCTTTATGCAACTTTTCGTTTCACCTGTCAACAACTTTTTTCAAGTTTTTTTCAGGCGGCGCTTTCAGCGAGGCGCTCGTTTGAGCCGCTGTGCCTCAGCGCGTTTTCGAGTTATGCCCATTTACCCCCGACTTGTCAAACACTTTTTTGCGATTTTTTCATTCTTTTTACTCTTTTTATATTTAATATGCTGATTAAATTCATTTTATTTTTCTATTTTCAATAGCGCCAGGCTCATTCCATCAAGAGATTCGTCCGTCCGCACGGCGCTCCCCGCCCCGATTGCCCGCAAAAAAACAGCGGAGAGGCAATGCCCGCCCTGCCCCGCTGCTTTCAAAAGCCCCGCTTCCGTCGTCAGGCCAGTCTGGGAATGACGCGTCTGAACAGTTCCAGCACCTTTTCGGCGTTGGCATGCGCCACGGCAAGAATCGCTTCCCAGGTGACGGCGTCGTCCTCTTTCCAGGAATCGTAATCCGTGCTCATGGCCACGGCCGCATAGGGCACGCCCAGCTCATTGGCCATGATCGCTTCCGTGGCAATGCTCATATTGATGATGTCCGCGCCCCAGAGGCGGAACATGCGGGATTCGGCTCTTGTGGAAAAACGCGGCCCTTCGATGGTCACGACCGTGCCGCCGTTGTGAAAGCGATAGCCCAGCGCCGAAAGTTCCTCGGCCATGATCCGCCGCAATCCGGCGTCGAACGGTTCGGCCATGGCGGTATGCATGGGAGAGCCGGGCTCGAACGATTCAAAGAAGCTCAGCTTGCGCGATCTCGTGAAATCTATGAACTGATCGGGAATCACCAGATCGCCGCGTCCGATTTCCTCCCGCAGGGAGCCGACCGCCGTGCTGGCCAGCACATGCGTGCATCCGGCTTCCTTCAGCGCCCAGAGATTGGCCCGGTAGTTCACCTGGCTCGGCGGAATGGTGTGCCTGCGTCCGTGCCTGGCCATGAGCACCACCGGAACGCCTCCGATGAAGCCTTCACGCAGCGAACTGGAAGGCTCGCCCCAGGGGGTGGTCATTTCCGTGTCGCGAGGATGCTCAAACAAAGACGGATCGTCAAGTCCGCTACCGCCGATAATGCCTATTTTCCTTTGCATCATTCTTTCCTCTCCGTTGTCGGAACAAAAAGTCCGGCTGCTTCCCGCCGCGCTCCGGGAGTCTCTCCGGCAAGCGCCTTTTCACCGCCGCCGCCCGCCTTCCGGGCAAACGCGACGCGCTCCGCCGGGCGCTCTTCGTTCCGGCAACGCCGTTCTGTTTCCGAAGCGGACGCCCCTCCCCGGTCTGCAATGTTTCCCATTGCGGGGAGTCTTTTCCGCTGCGACGCGCTCTAACAGGGAATGTAGCCCTGCGAAAGCATGTAGAGCAGATCGCGCATGTGATCGACGTTCGGGGCGTACATGAGAAAGCCGCCCTGATGCCCGGACATGACGATAATGCCGTCCGCCGGATGCCGCCGCACCAGCTCGGCAACGCTGTGCGCCATGGCCGGAGTGCCGAAGGCCGCGTCCGGCGACGTGGCGGGAGCCTTGCCCGCCATGAGCTGACCGTACAATCCGTCGTTGTGCAGATGGATGACGCATCCGGTCACGGGCGACGCCTCATACACGGCCGCATGAGTCATGGATTCGGAGCTCGCCTGCGCGGGCCCCACCGACCACACCGTGTTTGCGTCCATGTCGCAGCGGGTGACCAGACAGTAATGTTCCGGGCCCAGCACGGGAATATGCCCCGTGGCCGTTGCCGTCACCACAAATCCCTGATCCGCGCGCAGGGAAACGTTGCCGTAGCCCACGCCGTTGTCCAGCACGCCCACAAGCCCGGCCTTGACAAGATCGGTGCGCAGCGCGTTCAGCGCCTCCCAGTCGGGATGCTGCGGAGCCGGACCGTATTCATGCACACAGCGATATTTGACGTATCCTTCATCCACGCTCATACATTGATCCTCAATCATTGCGATGTTCCGGGTACAGGGAAAGAATCCCCTGCTCCGAGGCCTCGCACACGCCTCTTTCGGTAATGAGTCCGGCAATGAGCCGCGCGGGCGTCACGTCAAAGGCCCAGTTTCGCGCCGAAGTGCCGGCAGGACAGATGCGCACGCTCGTCACGCACCCGTCGTCCGCAAGTCCGGTCATGACGCGCACCTCGTCGGCGTTTCTCTCCTCAATGGGAATGTCCCTCACGCCGTCGCGCAGAGAAAAATCAAACGTCGAAGACGGCAGCGCCACGTAAAAAGGCACGTTGTTGTCCGCCGCAGCCAGCGCCTTCAGATAGGTGCCTATCTTGTTCGCCGCATCGCCGCAGCGCGTCACCCTGTCCGCGCCGGTAATCACCATGTCCACCATTCCGTGCTGCATGAGATGGCCGCCCGCGTTGTCCGCAATGAGATCGTGCGGCACGCCGTGCATACCGAGTTCCCACGCTGTGAGGCTTGCGCCCTGATTGCGCGGCCGCGTTTCATCCACCCACACGTGAACGGGAATGCCCGCGTCGAAGGCTGCGTACACCGGAGAGAGGGCGGAACCGTAGTCCACAAAAGCCAGCCACCCGGCATTGCAGTGCGTCAGAATATTGACCGGACGCCCGGGATGCCTTGCCGCGGCCTCTTCAATGAGACGAAGCCCGTGAGCGCCTATGCGTCGGCAGAACTCCGCGTCCTCGTCGGCCACGGCCTTAGCTTCGGCATGGGCGGCAAGCACGGCCTCTCGGCCGGAACGCCCGGCCAGGGCTCTTTTCTGACGCTCCAGCGCCCACGCCAGATTGCTGGCCGTGGGACGGGTCAAGCGCAGCGCCTCCATGCTCCGCGCCATGAATCCGGCAAAATCTCCCTCGGGAGCCGTGCGCGCGGCCACCCATACGCCCCACGCCGCCGTGGCGCCGATAAGGCCCGCGCCGCGAACCCACATGTCGCGGATGGCGCGGCACACGTCATCCACCGTGCGCAGCGCCTTCACCCGAAATTCGTGAGGCAGCGCCGTCTGATCGATGATGAACAGCGTTTCGTTCTCGCCTTCGCCCTCCGTCCAGATGGTGCGGTAATGCCTTCCGTCGACGTTCATCTTCCGCCCCCTACTGGATGCGCAGCTCAAGCGAGTTGCGGTTCAAAGGCACCAGGGCCACCTTGCCCTGTGTTTTCATGTCGAAGACGATGCGGGTCTTGTCGTCGTGCTGGCCTACGCGCACGGCCTCAATAAGCCGGTTGCTCGGCACGCGCGGCACGGCAATGTCCCAGTTGCCCGCCAGATCGAGCACCACGCGGTCGGGTTCGGCAAGCGTGAA
>NZ_DBMAHT010000176.1:0-3348 GCF_057866825.1 Mailhella sp. | reverse complement strand
GGCGGTCACCCTGAGGGGAATGCCGCCGTCCACGTCGCCCAGACCGGCCAGGGCGGCCAGCGAGGTGACGATGACGGGCACGAACGCAAATTTGATGAGAGATATGACGGCGGATTCGCGCACGTACATGCTCATGCGCGAAAGACGCAGTCCCATGCCTATGGAGAGAAGGAAGCCCACGGTGGCGGCGATCATGGCCGCGGTGGACACCGTGCCGAGCGCCGCGGGACGACGCACTCCGGCGAGATTGAGGCAGAGGCCGAGGGCGAGGGCTGTCACGATGGCGATCAGCACGGGATCGAGGCGGAATCGGCGGGAGCGAGTGTTGCCGGAATCGGAGCCGAAGCTGCGGGACACGGGCACGGCCACGCCGAAGTAGAACATTTCCTCGCAGAGGCGGTAGAGGGAGGCCATGGCGATGGCCTGCTCGCCGAACTGCATGACGGCCACGAGCGAGCCCACGGCGCCGATGTTGGTGAAGGTGCCGCAGCAGTACATGCTGCCGGTGCGGGGCCTGTCGAGGCGCATGGCGCGGGAGAAGAGCAGGGCGAGCGCGCCGCCCGAGACCCAGGCGGCCAGCCCGAGGGCGGGCAGACAGAGCAGGCGCGGATCGGGAGAAGGCAGGCCCCACAGGGAGAGCATGGCGGAAAGGGGAATGAGCCCGAACATGGACACCTTCTGCATGAGAAGGCGCAGGGCGGAGAAGGTGGTCTCGCTCATCGGGGACGAGCCGGAACTCACCCACTGCCGGAAGGCGTATCCGGCAATGAGGCTGACGAAAATGATGGTCAGAGTGAGCAGCAGCCGATCCATGGCGGGACAGGGGAAAAACGTTGCCGCGCGGATTCTGGCCCTGTACCGTACAAGGAGAGAGAAAAAACCGGCGGACATCTGCCCGGGATGACTTACCTCCCGAAAAGGAGATAACAACGCCCCTCCGAAAGTCGGATGCGCCCGGGCCGCAGGTGCGGACGGACGGTCTCCGATGTTCCGCGCGAAGCGGAGGAGAAGACGATCCGGGAAGACGATTTTTTTCAGACTAATAGGTTTTCAAAAATTGTCAAACACGGGGAGACATTTTTTTCCAGAGGGCTTTTTACTGTAAAAGAACAAATCTTTCACACGGTTTAGCAGAAATGCAGCGCAACAGGCCGCGCCAGCAAGAGAGGAAGCCGCTGCGCCGCAGCCCATTTCGGGCAAGCTGGATCACTTGTGCATAAAAGTACAGAGTGCCGGGCCTCTCCGAACGCGCGTGATGCGGAGCGCGGGCGTCCGGGGAGAGCGCACGGCGAAGCGCGCCGTCTCGCTTGCGCCTGCAACGCGCGTCGGCACATGTGGGGGTGGGCGGGGCTCAGTCCGCGCGCTTTTTCGGATCCAGGCCGAGCCTGACCATGCGACTGCGCAGCGTTCCTCCGTTGATGTCCAGCATTTCGGCGGCACTGTTCTTGCCCGTGAGCTTGCCGTTTGCCCTGCGGAGCGCATGAAGAATATAGGCCCTCTCCATGTCCCGGAGCGGAATCACGGGGGCGTCTGCGGGGAAGAGCGACCTTCCCCGGGCGGCTCCGAAACGGTCGCTCTGCGTGAGAAAGGCATGGCCGGGCCGTTCTGAGGTTCTGCGCTCCCGCAGGCGGCAAACTCCCTGCATCAACAAAAAAGCCGGACGCGTTCTGCGTCCGGCCCCAGAATTTTGAACGTCTCAGCCCTTCATGCGCGCAATGGTCTGCGTGGTGGAGTAGCCGTCGAGCCGTGAGAGCGTGACGGCCTTGCCGCCGTAGCTTTCCACAAACTGCGCCTCGGGCCAGCGGTCGATGGTGTAGCCTTCCTTGAGAATGACGTCGGGACGAATGGCGTCCACAAGGGGCAGGGCGGTGTCGTCGTCGAACATGATGACGAAATCCACAAATTCCAGCGAGGCGAGCAGAAGGGCGCGGGTCTTTTCGTCCTGAATCGGACGTTCCGGCCCCTTGAGCCGCTTGATCGAGGCATCGGTGTTCAGGCCCACCATGAGCACGTCGCACTGCGAGCGCGCCTGCATGAGAGAATGCAGATGCCCCTGATGCAGCAGATCGAAACAGCCGTTGGTGAAGCCCACCTTTTTGCCCTGTTCGCGACACTGCGCCGCAATGGCCGCGGCCTCGCGCCGACTCACGATCTTGTTCTTCTGCTTCCAGCCGAGCCCCGTTGAAGAGCGCCGCCGCGAAAGCGCGTCGAGAATTTCCTGCGCGGTCACGCAGGAGGTGCCGAGCTTGCCTACCGCCACCCCGGACGCAATGTTGGCCAGCTTCATGGCGTCCTGAATGTCGGCTCCGGCCGCCAGCGACGCCCCGAACGTTGCGAGCGACGTGTCGCCCGCACCCGAAACGTCGAACACTTCCCGCGCTTCGGTGGGAATACGGAACACTTCGTCGGGATGCGCCGCCGAAACGAAGGCCATGCCGTATTCGCTCAGCGTGACCAGCAGATTCCGTATGCCGTAGCGCTCAAAAAGCCGGGTCGCCCCTTCGCGCAGCCTGTCCTGAAAATCCGGCTCGGAGGGATGACAGCTCAGGCCCGTGGCCTGATTGAATTCCGTGAGATTGGGCTTCACCACCGTGGCCCCGGCGTACTTCGAGTAATCGTCGCCCTTGGGATCAACAATGACGGGCTTTTGCGCTTCCACACACGCCTTCACCACACGCTGACAACGCTCCGGGGAAAGCAGCCCCTTGGCATAGTCGGAAAGCAGCACGATGTCCGCTTCCCGCACGCGCTCTTCAAGCTTCGAGCCGAGAATTTCGTCGTCGCACTGGAAACGACGCTCGTTGTCAATGCGCAGCAGATGATTGTTGCCCGCAATCACGCGCGTTTTTTCAATGGTGGGAAATCCGGGAACCACCAGCGCGGCCACATGATCGCATACCTGCTCCAAAAGCGCATGCACCTGCCGCCCCGCCTCGTCGTCGCCGATGAAGCAGATGATGTCCGCCGAGCAGCCCAGACTGTGCAGATTGGCCACCACGTTGCCCGCACCGCCGAGCATCTTCTTCTCGCTCTGAAAATTGAAAACGGGTACAGGCGCTTCCGGCGAAATACGCTCAACCTTCCCGTAAAGAAAATGATCGAGCATCACATCGCCGATACAAAGCACCCTGATCTTCCTGTACCCCTTCACAATGGAGGAAAGCAGCATGGTCGCTCCCAAACGTTTGCAGTCTTCAAAAAAAAGAGAGCGCCGCCGCCCCCTCAGCCCCGGCAAGAATACCAGCCGCTAAAACCGAAGTAAAGAAGAAGGCAGAAAGGGGGGAGGGAAGGGAAGAATGCGGGGGAAGAGAGGGAAAATTTTGAAAAATTTTCCCTCTCTTCCCCCGC
>NZ_DBMAHT010000175.1:0-3408 GCF_057866825.1 Mailhella sp. | reverse complement strand
AAAAGGTTCACCCCTTGTCGGCTACGGGGGTTCCCCGGGGCAAGGAGGAGGATTACCGCTGCGGTGTGGATCCGTGCAGCTGCGGCATGCCGGTGATGTACACCCTGCATACCTGCCGACACTGCGTTCGTCTCAAGGATTTTCTCGATCAGCGGGGCATTGAGCACAAGCTCATCTACGTGGACGACTTTGAAGATCCGGCCAGAAGGGAAATCATGGCCACGCTCCGTTCGCACAATCCCCGCGGCTCGTTCCCCACGCTGGTGGTGCCGGACGGCCGCAGCGTGGTGGGCTTCCGTGAAGAGGCCGTCAAGACGCTGCTGGGCCTTGCGGACTGACAAGCGGCTACGGCGTCCTGAGCGGATTTCCAGCAACGTCAGAGGAGCGTTATGAATAAAAAGTACATCGTGGGAGGCCTCATCTTCTGGGTCGGCGTTTCCGGCTACATGGGCCTGCGCATTCTCGAAAGCTACACCGAAGACGCCGTGTTCGCGGCGCTTTCCGCCGTGCCCGCGCAGGCTGCCGAGATCAGGTATTCCTTTCTCAGCAACACCCTTGCGCTGAAGGGCGTGGAATATGAGCTCCCCGACGACAGGATCATGCACAAGGGCACCATCGAAAGCGTGGAAGTGAAGGGCTTCAACCGCAAGTGCGTGTACGTCAGGCCCGACATGCCCGCCTATCATGCCGACGCGCTTCCCGTTGTGGCGGAATCCGTCACCGCAAGGGGCATTGTCGACAACATTCACGTGGCGCAGACGCGCGTGGAACAGAAAATAGACGAGGTGCAGATACGCGGCTGGCGTCAGCGCCTCGGCATGCTGCTCGATCAGCACAGTCAGCACCGCGGCGAGGCGTCGTTCTTCGAGGAACTGTTCCGCTGCAGTCTGGATGGCTTTGAGGTCGGCAGAATTTCGACCACCATTCTTGCGCCCGACGCCGCGCCCGTGAACGTGGTCGTGGATTCCGTTTCTTTGCCCGACGGACTGCGCGCCCCGCGCGGCGAGGAGAAGGTGGCGCCCGCGAGCGTGAGAATTTCCGGCATCCGCTTTGCCGGGCATCAGTTCTTCGGCGGCCTTCAGAGTCTGGATCTGAGGGACGTGCTGCTTCCCGAACCCGCGGCGCTGGCCGAAATTTTCCGCCTGAACCGGGACTCCGCTTCCGAGGCTGCCCAGTTCGGCGCGCTCAGGGACGAGACGATCGGCAAGGTGTTCGCAGTTCTGCAGAAGAATTACGAGAACCGGATTCCGGTGGGACGCGTCGCCCTGCAGGGCGCTTCGTTTACCCGGAACGAATATCCGCCGAATTCGGGCGGCAAGGTCGCCGTGCTTTCCGTCGGCCTGAAGAGCCTGGACTATGCCCTGTCCCGGGCAGACAAGGGCGCGCTCAGGAACACGACGAAGCTTTCCGGCCTGAAGATCAATGTTCCGTACACGCTGCTGGGAGCCAAAGTGATTTCCCGCTACGCCCCCGACGGGCTGGTGCTGAACGCGGACGGCGAGAGCCTGAAGAGCGACACGGAGTTCTCGGCCAGGTCGCACTATGAGCTGGAAGGCCTCGGAACGCTGGACGGCGACATCTCCCTGACCGGCGACATGCGGACTCTTGAACAGGCACTGCTCAGCGATGAGGAGTCGCCGGAAGAGCTGGACGCGCTCATGCAGAATCTGCGCATGCGGAGCATGCATCTTGTCTATAAGGATTCCGGACTGGTGCCTCTGGGCGTGGAATTTATGTCCGCGTGGAGATTCGGCACGCCGGAAAAGCTGCTGGCGACCTCCGTCGGCATGCTGAAGATGTTCGGGGAATCTCCCGAAAGACCCATGAGGGAACTGTGCCGCGCGCTGGCGGAGCAGCTTTCCCGACCCGGCGAATTTTCCATGACCATTGCTCCCGAAAATCCCATGAACGCCGTGGATTTCATTGAGGTTATGTCAAGGAATCCCGACGCTCTTCCCGTCTCCTTCCGCTCGAAGCCGGGAGACAAGGCCCTGACGGATTATCTGCGAGGGAAAGAACATGAATAAGAAGTATGTGATCGGCGGCGTCATTGTCGTGTGTGCCGGCATTGCCGGATGGTTCGGCGTGCGCACCGTGGAAACGCAAACGGAAAAGGCCGTGGCCGAGGCGCTCGCCGTGGTGCCCGCCGAGGCGCGAGAGATCAAATATTCTCTGCTCGGCAACACGCTTATGCTCAAGGGTGTCACCTACAAGCTCTCCGACGAGGGCTTCGCGCGCAAAGGCTCCATCGACAGCGTGGAAGTGAAGGGCTTCAACCGCAAGTACGTCTTTACGAAGTCCGACGCGGCCTACAATCCCGATTCGCTTCCCGTGGTGGCCGAATCCATTGCCGCCGCGGGCATCGACGACACGGTGACTCTGGGCGAGACCACCGTGGAGCAGAAGGCCGACAGCGTGCGTCTTACGGGCTGGTATCAGCGGCTCGGCACGCTTCTGAGCCTGCACAAGGAGCACAAGGGAGAGGCGGCGTTCTTTGAGGAACTGTACCGCTGCCGCATCGACGGCATGGAAGCTTCCAACGTTTCCATAACACTTTCCGAGGAAAAGATGTCGCCCGTCAGCCTCAGCGTGGAGAGAATCGCCCTTGTGGAAGGCCTGCGCGCGCCAGAAGCCGGGGAAAAGGTTTCTCCCGTCAGCCTGGGATTTTTCGGACTGCGCGGTTCCGGGCCGGATGTTTCCGGTGCGCTGAAGACGCTGGAAATCCGGGACATCCGCATGCCCGAGCCGGAGCTGGTGGCGGAATTTTTCAAGGTGAGCAAAAGAATTGACGCCGTCAGCGAGGAAGATCTGTTCGGCGACGTCGGCGAGCAGCTGTTTACGGAGATGGATCGCATCATAGGAGAGGCCTATCGGGATAACATGCCCGTCGGACGCATTTTCATGGAAGGCGGCTCCCTGAACTTCCAGGATACGCCCGAAGAGAAAGGCGCAGCGCCTGCGGTCTATTCCGTGGCCATGAAGAGCTTCGACTATCGCCTGTCCATGACGGAGCAGGGCGCGAGCCGTTACGTCACGGATCTTTCCGGCCTGAAGATGACGTTCCCGAAAACTATGGAGGAGGCCGACATCATTTCCCGCTACGCTCCGGACGGCCTCACGCTGAACGCGTCGAGCGACAGCCTGCTGAGCCGGGAAGCGTGTTCCGGCAAGGTTAGGTACGAGGTGGAAGGCCTCGGCTCCCTGGAAGGCGACATGGCGCTGCAGGGCGATCTTCGCGGGCTGGTGAATGCGATCACGTCCGATGACAGGGCTGGGCTCAACGAGTTCATGACCAGCATGAGGCTGAAGAACGTGAACCTGACGTATCGGGATTCCGGCCTGTTGCCCATGAGTGTGGAAATTGGGGCCCGGTGGAGCGATTCGACTGTGGAGAGCGAACTTGCCGAG
>NZ_DBMAHT010000174.1:0-3420 GCF_057866825.1 Mailhella sp. | reverse complement strand
GCCTTCCTGCTGCATGCTGTCCGCTTCCGCGCCCTTCCACTCCTATGAGGAAGTGCTGCGTCATCTCGATTCCCTGGGCATGTTCCACATGGACATGGGCCTCGGCCGCATGGAACGTTCCCTGCGCGCGCTCGGTCTGACGAAGTTCCGCTGTCCGGCCGTGCAGGTCGTGGGAACCAACGGCAAGGGCTCGACGTCCGTGTTTCTGCAGTCCATAGCCATGGCCCACGGCATGAACGTGGGGCTCTACACCTCGCCGCACTTCGTCTGGCCGGAAGAGCGCATTCAGCTCAATCACACCATGCTGCCCCGCCGCGTGTGGCCCGCTCTCTCGGACAGCGCCGTGGAAGTGGAAAAGGACCTCACCTACTTCGAGCTGCTCACCGTCATGGCGGCCGAAGCCTTCCAGACCAGCGAAAGCGATCTCATGATCTTTGAAGCCGGTCTCGGCGGCCGCTACGACGCCACCACGTCCCTGCCTGTGGACATGGTGTGCTTCGCCCCCATCGGCATGGATCACATGAACGTGCTCGGCGACACCCTCGCCGCCATTGCCGACGACAAGTCCGACGCCCTGCGCGCGGGCGTCTCCCTGGCCGTGAGCGCACCCCAGCAGGAAGAAGCCCGCAGCATACTCCTGTCCAAGGCGGAGAAACTGGGCATTCCCCTGTGCTCCTGCCCCACGCCGGAAGGCTGCGACGGCACCAGAGCGGGCAAGGCTCTGTGGGAATGCCTGCCCGACGATTTGAAGGCCTGCTCCGTGCTGCCGGACGACGTGACTCTCGGCCTGCGCGGCGCTCATCAGCGCATGAACGCGCAGACGGCAGTGCTGGCCTGGGTCATGTTGTGCCAGCGCTTCCACTGGAAGACCGACGCACACACCATTGCCCTCGGACTTTCCCGCGCCTTCATTCCCGGCAGACTGCAGTTTGCGCCCGCCGGAGAAGGACATCCCGCCATGTGGCTGGACGGCGCGCACAATCCGCACGGCATGACGGCCCTTCTGACCGCCGTGGAAGGCATGAGCGAGAATGAGCGCCCCGGAGCCGTGGTGTTCTCCTGCCTTGCCGACAAGCAGCCGGAAAAGCTCACCGCGCTGGTGAAGAAGCTGGCCGGAGACAAACCTCTGTTCGTGCCCGCCATTCAGGACAATCCCCGCGCCGCCTCGCCGGAAACGCTGGCCGCGCTGCTCGGCGACAACGCCGTTGCCCTGCCGGACTTGAAAGAGGCGCTCGCCGCCGCAGAAAAGGCTGCCGGCGGCAGGCCCGTGCTGGTGTGCGGCTCTTTGTATCTGCTTTCGGAACTGTTCAGCCTCTGGCCTTCCCTGCTCAAGCCTGCCGAAAGCGTCCGCTGAACGGCTTTTCCCGGATCCCGTCCGAAGCGCTGTCTTCGGCGGGATTCCGTCTTATGAGGAGAATCCATGTCGTCACTTTTCCGTTTTCTTCCCTCGGTGGACGCGTGTCTCCGCTGGCTGGAGGACTCCTTTCCCTCCACGCCGCACAGCGTGCTTCTGGAATGCTCCCGCGCCCTGCTCGACGAACTGCGCGAAGACATCCGCTCCGGCCGTGTGACGGATGAAGCCGCCCTGAGCCCCAGCGCCGTGAAGCCCCGTCTTGAAGCGCTCGTCGCCCGCAAGGACAGGCCCAGGCTGCGCCGGGTCATCAACGGGGCAGGCGTGGTGGTGCACACCAATCTCGGCCGCTCCGTGCTGGCCAAAGAGGCACAGGAAGCCGTGTACATTGCCGCGTCCGGCTACAGCAATCTGGAATTCGACCTCGAAACCGGAGAGCGCGGCAGCCGCATCAGCCTTGTGGAAGAGCTGCTCTGCTCCCTCACCGGAGCCGAGGCGGCGCTCGTGGTGAACAACAACGCCGCGGCCGTGCTGCTCATGCTGGACACGCTGTGCAAGGGCGGCGAAGTGCTGCTTTCCCGCGGGCAGCTTGTGGAAATCGGCGGCAGCTTCCGCATTCCCGACGTCATGGAGCGCAGCGGCGCAACGCTCAGGGAAGTGGGCACCACCAACCGCACGCACCTTGCCGACTACGAGCGCGCCCTTTCCGAAAACACGCGCGCCGTGCTCTGGGTGCATCCTTCCAACTACCGCATCATCGGCTTCCACTCCAGCGTGCCCGCCAATGAACTCGCCGACTTCGCCCACGCCCATCAGCTGCCCATGCTCGAAGATCTCGGCAGCGGCAGTCTCATGGATTTCTCCCGCTGGGGCCTGCACGACGAACCCACCGTGCCCGAAGTGCTGCGTCAGGGCACCGACGTGGTCACCTTCTCGGGCGACAAGGTGCTCGGCGGACCTCAGGCGGGCATCATCGTGGGCCGCAAGGTCTATGTCGATCAGATGAAGAAGAATCAGCTTCTGCGCGCCCTGCGCTGCGACAAGCTCACCCTTGCCGCGCTGGAAGCCACGCTGCGGCTGTACCGCGATCCGGAAACGGCCCGCAAGGCGATTCCCACGGTGCGGCGCATGAGCATGGATCCCGCAGAGCTCAGACGCCGCGCCGAGAAGCTCGCCGCCCTGCTTTCGCGCGAACTCGACGGCCTCGCCGTCTGCTCGCTCAAGGACGATTTCTCCCGCGTGGGCGGCGGCTCCTTCCCCGAACAGGGCATGCCCACCACGCTCGTGTGCGTGCATCCGGCAAAGGGTTCGGCCACGCATCTGAAAATGCGCCTGCTCTCCACCGAGCCCCCGGTCGTGGGCAGACTGGAAGGCCCGTATTTCCAGCTCGACCCGCGCACCATGGAAGACGACGACTTTGCCGATGCCTCCCGGGCGCTCAAGGAAGCGCTGCTGCACGAAGACTGATCATACAAAAGCGCCTCGTCTCCCCGGCGAGGCGCTTCGTTTTTGTCTTCCATCCGCCCGACCCCTGAGCGGACTCACGGCATTTGACGCAACGCGTCCGCGTACTTATTTTTTATGCGTTGCCCGAGGCGAACCGTCTTTTTTGGGGAAAACAAACGTTTTTTCCGCAAGTGCGCCGCGTCAGGGCACGACAACCTTTGCACATCATTCCATTTTCCTATCGAGGTTATCATGGACGAACTTGCATCCTGTTCCAAATCCGGCTGGGAAGTCTATCGCTCGGCCGAAGACCGCCGGGCCATGACGACGCTGGCCGACGACTACATCCGCTTCATTTCCGACTGCAAAACCGAACGCGAAGCCGTGGACGGCGTGATCGCCCGTCTGAAAGACGCCGGATACACGGAAGGCTTCGGCACCGGCAAGGGCTGGCAGGCCCTGCACGGCAAGGCCATTTTCGTGGCCCGCAGAGGCCGCAAGCCTCTTTCCGAAGGCATCCGCCTCATCAGCGCCCACACCGACAGCCCCCGCCTCGACCTCAAGCAGCATCCGCTCATGGAACAGGTGGGCGTGGGACAGGCCAAAACCCACTATTACGGCGG
>NZ_DBMAHT010000173.1:0-3424 GCF_057866825.1 Mailhella sp. | reverse complement strand
GGAAAAAAGACCTCCCGGGGAAGAGGGATGTCGTCCGCCGACGGAAGATGAGGTGCGCGCGTACTGCGAGTCGCGGAACAACGGGATTTCGGCCAGGGGATTTGTGGAGTTTTACGCGTCGCGGGGGTGGAAGGCGGGGGGCTCGCCGATGCGTGACTGGCGGGCGGCGGTGCGCGCATGGGAGGCGAAGCGGGGAATGCGCAGCGCGTCGCGGACGCAGGGGCGCGAGATGCGGAACGAGGAAGCGGCGCGGCGGGCGCTGGAACGGTTTGAAGGAGCGGCGACGTTTCGGGAGGGGCGCGCGTGAACAGGGATGCGGAAGAAAAAATGCGGTTGATACGGATGCTTGCCTCGAATTACAGCGCGGAGCTTGATGAGGATACCGCAACGTTGTGGCTGGTGCTGATGTCGGCGTACAGCGTGGAGGATTGTCGAAGCGCGGTGTTGTCGGTGGTGCGGGGCTGCGGCTTTGAATCGGTGCGATTTGGGAGTCTGCCGCCGTTTGCGCTGATTCAGCGGGAGCTCGACGCCCGGACGGGCACGGTGCGCGGGGAGAGGAACCTTGCGCTTCAGGCGGAAGCGGAATGGGGCCGACTGCTGGAAGAAGTGCGTTCGTGCGGATTCTGGCGGACGCCGAAACTGCATCCGACGACGGAATTTGTGGTGCGGCAGCTCGGGGGATGGGAGCGGGTGTGCCGCTGGAAGGAAGAGGATCTTTCCTGGAAGCGGCGGGAATTTCTGTCGGCGTGGCGGGAGGCTGCGGGGAGGGAGGATGTGCTGTCGCTGGGAGCGGAGGCCGTGGCCGGACTGGATCGCGGCCCGGTGCGGCTCACGACGTCGCTTTTGCGCCGCAGGCTGGACGGCGGAAAAACGAAGGCGACGCCGGAGAAGGGGGAAATGTGAGTTCGGATGGCGGCCTTGGCCTCTCGGGGCGCTCGGAGCGCGGAGCGGTGAGGGGAAAATTCGCGGTAAGGGCGGAGCTGTGCGCCTCGGGAGCTCTGAAAGCTCTGGAGCCTCGGGGACTTTTGGATGGGGGAGACGCGGAATCATTGGAGCGCGGCGCGGGGGGGGAAGGGCGTCGCCTGCGGCAGGTTTCAGATGCCGGGGCTCGGCAGGCGCGTTTTCCGGCACGGAAGGCGTCGGCCGGAGGCCGGGCGGGGCGAAGCAGTGCCGGATGTCGGCTCCGCGCCGGGCGGCGAAGCGGAGGCCGCGTTTTTCCCGGCGGCCGGTTCGGATGGCGTCGGCAAACAGGGACGGCGTTCCCTGTCATTAAAAGGAGAAAGTCATGTTGAAAAAGTGTGCGTTTGAGGAATGCGGAAACTGGTTTGAATCGACCAATGCGCGGCGTCTGTTTTGCAGCGAACGTTGTCGGCGTCTGGGTCAGAATGCCGTGCGTCGGGCGCTGCGTGCCGAGCTTCGGGACGCCAGAGAGCATCTGCGTCCGATGGAGGATCCGTGGGCGCGTGGCCCCGCCGATGCCTCGGAAGCCGAAGACGTGTGGGCCAACGCTCTGCTCGATGCGCTGCCCGTCGGCGCGGAATCTCTGAACGTGGCGCAATTCTTCGGCGTTCGGGCGCGCGGTTCGGCGTCGCGCCCGGGAGCGGAGGCAAAAAGGCATGTTTCTGCGCGTCCTGCGTCCTCGACCGGAAGCGCGCCGCGCACGGCCTGTCGGAACGCGTCCGGGAGCCTTCGCCAGAACGCAGCTTCCGCAAGCGGGGCGGCGGGCGCAGAGGTCGTCGGGAGTGCCGATCCGGCTCCGCGCGCGGAGTCCCGCGCAACGCGTTCTGCGGAAGATCAGCTTTTTCCTTCGGCGTAGCCCCTGTGATACCCGGATTTCGTGTCGCTGATGGCGTTTTCCACCCCGGCCTTGGCGCGACCGGCGGTTTCTCCGATCCACGAACATCCGGCCGAAAAAGCCAGAGCGGCCAGCACGACCGCTGCAAGAATGCGCTGAACGGCTCGCATAATTCTCCTGCCTTGATTGCGGTTGTCGTTCCGGGAGCGCGGACGAAAGGCTGCCGGAATGAATGTCGATTCACGGTAAACGCAACGCCTTTTCGGGTCAAGACGCCGCGCCCCGGGCCGCGAAGGAAAGCGGCCGCCGGGCGGCAGCCTTCGTCTTGCAGACCGGTCAGGCCGAAATAGCGTGTCTTGCGCAAAAGAAACAGGGCAGACGACGGGGCGATCGTCGGGCAGAAGCGTCAAAGCCCGTTTCGGGCATCCGGGCCGCGGCCGCCGGAAATACGCTGAGTCCGGGCCGCGGCGTCAACCAGCACAGCGGAAAGGAGCTCAACATGACGGACAAATCTTTCAGAAAGGCGCATCGTTTTACGTCCCGCTGGGAAACGGGTTCCGGGGGCGGCCCCGGTTTCGCCGGAAAGGGGCGCAGCTTCCTTTGGCTCGGCGAACGCGGCCGCGGCGTGAGCGGACATGAAGGCCGGTTCGGCGTGCGCATTGATCCGCGTTCGGCGTCGCGGTCCGCCGGAGAGGTGCGCCGCGCCTTCGGCAGCCTGCTGCGTCTCGACGACGTGCCGCCGCGCTGCGCCATGGTGCTCTACGACACTGCCGTGGGCATGGGCCCGGAATACGCCGCGGCCGCCGCCCGGCAGGCCCTGGGCTTCCCGCCCCGATTCGCCTGGAACGAACGCCTGCGTTCCGCCTTCCGGCACTGCAACGACGCGCGCACCGCCGCCGCCATCTGTCACCTGCGCCGGGGGCGCTACTGCGAACTCGTCCGCCGCAATCCCGATCTCGGCGGGCAGCTCCGCGGCTGGCTCGGCCGCGTGGACGCCCTGGAATGCGCCGTGACTGACGCGCCTTCCTGACGCCATCGGGCAGACGTCCGCCCCTCAGGCTTCCGGCGGACGCCTGCCCGAAATCCGCCCGTTCCCGGCTCCTGCCGACCTTCCGCGCCGCGGCGCATTCTCCCCCAAGTGCCCCGAAAACATCGGCAACTCTTTGTGTTGTTGACTTAACCGGCGCGGTTCTCTATCCAGAGAAATATACGCTCTTTTTTCGGCGGGCACGCCCGTCTTGCTCATGACAAGGAGAATACTCATGAAGAAGTTTTGTCTTGCCGCCGTCCTTGCGCTGCTGATGGCTCTGCCCTGCGCAGCCAGGGCCGCAGATTCCGGCATTTACGTCGCTCCCAAGTTTGTTGCAGGCTTCCAGAGCACCGACTGGAACGTGACCGCGCCCGGCGGCTCCGGCTCCAAGGACAGCACCCGCGGCATCGCCGGCTTCTCCATCGCCGGCGGCTACGACTTCAGCGTGCTCTACGGCGCTCCCCTGCGCGCCGAAATCGAATACGGCTACAACAGCCGCATCGATAAGAGCGTTCCTTTCGGCGAAGCGGAATCCAGACTCCAGACCCTCATGGTGAACGGCTACTGGGACATCACCAACATCATGGACTTCACCCCCT
>NZ_DBMAHT010000172.1:0-3485 GCF_057866825.1 Mailhella sp. | reverse complement strand
AGAGAAGACGTTCCGCCTGGAACTCAAGATTCTGGCCGACACCCGGGAAAGGAAGGTGGACTTGCCCGCATTGGGCAGACCGAGCAGACCGGCATCGGCCAGAATCTTGAGTTCCAGGCGGAACGTCTTCTCTTCGCCGGGTTCGCCCTGCTGGGCAAAGCGCGGGGCGCGCATGGTGGACGACTTGAAATGTTCGTTGCCCTTGCCGCCGCGGCCGCCTGCGGCAAGAAGCACCAGCTTGTCCGGATCGGAAACGTCGGCAAAGAGCACCTCGCCCTCGCCGGTGCGCTCGTAGAGCTGCGTGCCGGCGGGCAGTTCGATGACGAGATCTTCGCCCTTGTGGCCGTCGCACTGACTGCCCATGCCGCCCTGTCCGTTGGGAGCTTCGTAAATGCGCTTCAGACGGAAGTCGTACAGGCTGTAAAGCCTGGTGGAGGCCCGGGCGTACACGTTGCCGCCGTCGCCGCCGTTGCCGCCGTCGGGGCCGCCCTTGGCCACAAACTTTTCGCGGCGGAAGGAAACGCAGCCGTTGCCGCCCTTGCCCGCCTTCACCTGAATGGTGGCTTCATCCACAAATTTCATATGCTTTCCTCACGACTGGAGCGCATGAACCGCAAAGGCACGGCCGCGCCGTCGAAACCGACGCAAAACGCTTTCCGTGCCGGGCATGCCGAAAACGGCGGACCCGAAAATCGCGCAACACGCGCCGGATTCAGAGTGGGGAGCCGGACAAGTCGCCGGATTCAGGCAGGGCCTGCTTCCCCGAACAAAGACGCAAAGGGCGAGAAGAGCCACAGCCCTTCTCGCCCCAAAATCATACCGAAAGCGCGATTACGCCGCGGCTTCCGCGGGCACGATGCTCACACGCTTGTGAACGCGACGCTTGCGGAGGAACTTTTCAAACTTCACAACGCCGTCGCACTTGGCGAAAAGGGTGTAGTCGCGGCCCATGCCGACGTTGGCGCCGGGATAGACCACAGTGCCGAGCTGACGAACGATGATGTTGCCGGCAAGAACATGCTGGCCGCCGAAGCGCTTCACGCCTCTGCGCTGACCTTCACTGTCACGACCGTTGCGGGAGCTGCCGCCTGCTTTTTTATGTGCCATGATGAAACTCCTTGGAAAATAGCGGTACGCCCGTTAGGCGACGATACCGGTAACAGTAAGAACGGTGTATTCCTGACGATGGCCCTGAGTGCGGCGTTCGGCCTTGCGGCGCTTGTGCTTGAACACCACGACCTTGTCGCCGAGAATGTGATCAACGACCTTGGCGGTCACCTTGGCGCCGTCCACGACGGGGGTGCCGATCTTGGTGCTTTCGCCGCCGATCATGAGCACGCGGTCGAGGGACACTTCGCTGTCCTTTTCAGCGTCCATGCGGTCGACAACAACCTTGTTGCCTTCCTGAACGCGGTACTGCTTGCCGAGCACTTCAACAATAGCGTACATTAAAACCTCCGAAAAACGGGTCAGAAATGAAGCCTGCTTCCCATACTACAGGTAAACCGGCGAACCGGAAGCCGACAATGCGGCGCACACTCCCTGAATGATGCTGGCAGGCATGACGACCTGTTCCCGTCAGTCGGTGCAGGTGCATCCTTCAAAAGAAGGACGACTTTTCCATTACAGGCAAGTGCATAGATGTCCTGTTCGGACATACGAAGGACGTTCATATCCCGTTTTTCTGCAAATGGCAAGTCTTTTTCCCGCCTCCGGAAATTTTTTTGTTCCGGCGCTCCGGCCTTGCCGCCGAGCACCGTCCCGAAAGAACTTCTGGTGTGTCCTGCCCTCCCCCGCGCTCAGGGCAAACCTCATCAGTCAAAGAATCTCCGGGGCAGCGGGGCAACCTGGGCAGCGGCTGCGAAGGCGGCCGAAGCGCACATGCCCTGCGCTCGTGGAGGAACCTGATCCAGCCTGAGCGTCACGCTTTCGACAATGGCACATGCCCGCGCGCAGAAAAAACCATCGGAGATCCGCCGCACACGTCACGGCCCCCTCTTCTGGGCAACGCCCTTCTCTTTTTGCCGGAAAACGGCAGCGCGGACCGCGAGACCGCATTTCCTTTCGGGCGATGATATTCTCCGCATGTCCGCCCTGCTCCGAGCGGCACAGGCCCGTGCCCGTGCCTCCCGGCCTGCCCCCGAACAGCTCAAGCTCTCGGGCACGGCCTGACGTCGTTCTCAAAAAACGCGCGACGACGCGTTTCCAGCCTATCCCTTTTTGAGCATCTTGTCCGCCGCGCCCAGCCAGCGCGCCAATGCCGCGTCGGCCTTGGCTTTCGCCGTGTCGTCCACGTACATGGCCACGGCCGCAAGCGCCGCCGCAAGAATGCCGATATCGTCGGTAAAGCCGAACACCGGAATCAGATCGGGCACGATGTCCGCCGGAAGAATCAGATAGCCCAGCGCACCGAGAATGATGGCCCGCGTCTTTCCCGGCAGATCCTTGCGCTGCAGCGTGTAATAAAGGATGAGCGCCGAACGCAGCCCTTCCTTGCCTATGGTTCCGGCAAAGCGCAGCAGCTTCGTGTGAAACGCTTCCTCGGAATAGGCCCTGCTGTACTTCTCATCGGTCACCAGTTCCGGTTCCACCACTTTTCGCTCTTCATCATGTTCCGTCATCATCGTCTCTCCCGGCACAAGCTCAGGTTCTTTCCCGTCTATTATTTAAATGTATGTCCGTTTCCGGCGCAGGGCAATCCCCGCGCGCAGAGTCCGATTTTACGCCCTGACCAGGGATGCATTCTCTGATGCCCACCACGCGGCATCTGACCGGCGCTGGCGTATCGTGCCTTTGTCAGGGCAATCCCCGCGCGAGCAGAGCCTGACGCCCGCGCTTCAGCCTTCCAGCCCGCAAGAACTCTCTCTGCATGCGCAAGGCAGGTCCGCGAAAATCCACTCCCTTTTCCGCGCGCCGGACCGGCCCAGTCATACAACTGAACATCCCGGCAGGCTCCCGGACGCTCCGAAAACGCCGTCGATCCGCATCCCATTCCGAACGCTTTTTTCCGGGCCTGGGCGGACCGCCGCTCGACGGCTCCGAAAATCCGGGCGCAGACGTTTCCGCTTTCCGCCGGACGCTTCGACTTCTGCGACAGAACGCTCTGCCGCAGCGCGGCGAAAAGTCGCAGATACGAAAAAGGGGAGCCGCATACGCGGTTCCCCTTTTCTATCAGGCGCGACGGGCAAAAGCCCGTCGGAGCGTTTTTTAGTACATGCCGCCCATGCCGCCACCCATGCCGGGCGCAGCAGGAGCCGCAGGCTCAGGCTTGGGCAGTTCAGCAATGGCGCATTCGGTGGTCAGCAGGAGAGCGGCCACGGAAGAGGCATGCTGCAGAGCGAAGCGGGAAACCTGCTTAGGATCGATGATACCGGCAGCCATGAGGTCTTCGTATTCGCCGGTAGCGGCGTTGAAGCCGAAGCCGTCCTTGCCTTCGCGAACCTTTTCCACAACCACGGAGCCTTCAAAGCCGGCGTTGGCGGCAA
>NZ_DBMAHT010000171.1:0-3500 GCF_057866825.1 Mailhella sp. | reverse complement strand
GACGACGCAAATGCGGACTACTTGAGCACGCCGACTTCCTTGTAGTACTTCGCCGCGCCGGGATGCAGCGGAATACCGGCAAGGTCGGTCACCGCGCCTTCAAGGGAAATGTCCTTCATCACGGAATGGGACTTCTTCACGATGTCCTGATTTTCCCAGAAGCACTTGGTGAGATCATAGATCACGTCGTCGGGAATCGAGGCGTCGGTGATGAGCACCATTTTGACGGCCGTGGTCTGCACGGGCTGGTCCTGATCGGGATACGTGCCCGCGGGGATCTGGAACCGGGCGTACCAGGGGTAATCCTTGGAAAGATTGGCGAAGGTGGCGTCGTCGATGTTCACGAGGCGGCCGTCGGCGGTGGCGCACATTTCGGAGACGCCGGCGTTGGGCAGACCGGCCATGATCCAGGTGCCGTCGAGCTGCTTGTTGCGCATGAGGTCGCCGGCTTCGGCGGGACCGACGTACTGGGCCTTGATGTCGCCGGGATACTTGAGGCCGGCGGCAGCGAAGTGGACCTGCGTTTCGCCGATGGTGGTGCCGCCCGCCACGCCGGGAGCGAAGACCTTGCCCTTGAAGTCCTGAAGCTTGGACACGTTGCTGTCGGCGCGGGCGATGACCTGATTGGGATTGTAGTAGAGGCCGGCAATGATGCGCACGTCGGGGTAGGCGTGGCCCTTGAACTTGTCGAGGCCCTTCATGGCCTGATAGGTGATGCTGGTGATGGCGAAGGAGACCTGGGCGTCCTTCATGCTGAGCAGCTGAAGGTTCTGCACGCCGCCCTTGGAGGACTGCACGCTGGCCTTCACGTAGGGCAGCTTGGTGCTCCACAGATTGCCGAGGGCCGCGCCTATGGGATAGAGCGTGCTGGTGGTGGCGGCGGTGGGAATGCTGATGGTCACGGGCGCGCGATCGGCGGCCCGGGCTTCCGCGGCCCCGAAGACCATGGAAACGGCGGCCAGCAGGGAAAGAAGGACTTTACCGTACATAATCACTCCTGAACCTGTTGAAGTTGTCCTTCTTCCGCCGGGGAAGAAGGGATGAATGCTTTCATTGCGCCTGCGCGGGCGGGACGGCGTCTGCGCGGGGGCGGGACGAGGAACGCCTGTTGAGGGCGGCGGCCGCAAGAATGACGGCAATGCCTATGGCGTCGGTGGAGAGGCCGGGATCGATGGTGAGCACTGCGCCTGCGATGAACATGAGGCTCTGGAGCAGGGAGCAGGGGCCGAAGAGCCAGCGTTCGAGGCCCACGGCGAGGGCGCAGACGCCGAAGCTTGCGGTGATGAAGGCCCACACGGTGGCGAGTCCGGGATTGGAGGAGCTGTAGAGCAGCAGCGGATTGTTGAGGAAGAAGAACGGCAGGATGAAGCCGGAGAGTCCCAGCCGCACGGCGATGAGGGAGGTTTTGGTTTCGTTGGAGTTGGCGATGCCTGCGGCCACGTAGGAAGACATGGCCACCGGGGGCGTGATGTTGGAGAGGCAGGCGTAGAAGAGGCAGAACATGTGTGCGGACATGGGCTGCACGCCGACGCCGGTAAGCACGGGCACGGCCACGGCCGCGACGATGACGTAGGCCGCAACGCCGGGCACGCCCATGCCGAGGATGGTGCTCATGACCATGACGAACACGCCGCCGAGATAGAGCTGCCCTTCGCCCACGTACTTGAGCACCTGGAAGCCGAAGGTGAGACCGAGGCCGGTGAGGGACACGGAACCGATGATGATGCCGATGATGACGCACGAGACGCCCACGCCCACGGCGCCCTTTGCGCCTTCTTCGAGGGCCTGCAGAATGCGCTTCGGGCCCATGCGGGTTTCCTTGGAGAACCAGGAGGCGACCACGGTGGCCAGAATGGCCATGGCTGCGGCAAAGAGCGGCGTGTAGCCCATGAACATGACGACCATGAGCACCACGAGAGGAATGATGAGGTGGCCGCGCTTTTTGATGACCACGAGGGCGTCGGGGATATACTCTTTGGAAAGGCCCTTGAGGCCCAGCTTTCTGGCCTCGAAGTGAACGGCCATGATGAGGGCGAGATAATAGAGGAAGGCGGGAATGGCCGCGGCGAGCATGACCTTGGTGTAGCTCACGCCGAGAAATTCCGCCATGATGAAGCCCACCGCGCCCATGATGGGCGGCGCGAACTGGCCGCCGGTGCTGGCCACGGCCTCCACGGCTCCGGCGAATTCGGCCTTGTAGCCGGTCT
This sequence comes from Mailhella sp., assembly GCF_057866825.1. Lineage (NCBI taxonomy): Bacteria > Pseudomonadati > Thermodesulfobacteriota > Desulfovibrionia > Desulfovibrionales > Desulfovibrionaceae > Mailhella > Mailhella sp. Next base: position 1,293 of record NZ_DBMAHT010000171.1, on the reverse strand, counting down.
TCTTCATGAGCGGAATGGTGATGGCGCCGGTGGTGGCCACGTTGGCGAGGGCGCTGCCGTTGATCATGCCCATGAGGGCGCTTGCGATGACCGAGACCTTGGCCGGGCCGCCGGCGGTGCGGCCGACGAGGGTGAGGGCCAGATCGTTGATGAATTCGCTGAATCCGCTGATGCGCAGAAACGCGCCGAAGAGCACGAAGAGGAACACGTAGGTGGCCGACACGCCGACGCCCACGCCGAGCAGGCCCTGACTGCCCCAGAACATGTGGTCCATGACGCACGTGAGGGAGAAGCCCACGTGGCCGAACGCGCCGGGCAGGTACTTGCCGAGGAAGGTGTAGGCCAGAAACACGAGGGCGAGCGCGGCGAGATTGGGCACCACGCGGCGGGCGCATTCAAAGGCCACGAGCACGCCTATGCCCGCCACCACGTAGTCCTGCATGGTGAACCAGCCGCCGCCCATGGCGATGGCATCATAATGAAGGATGAGATAGCCGAAGGCGTACAGGCTCGCGCACACGCACACGAGATCCCACAGCGTGGGCAGCGCTCTGGTTCTTTTTTCGCGGCGCAGCGCCGGATACATGAACGAGGCGAGCACCAGCAGAAAAATGATGTGGAACGCGCGCAGCTTCATGGCGTCCATGGTGGCGAACACGGACGCGTAAAGCTGAAACAGCGAGAACGCCACGCAAATGACCGCCACCACTTTTCCGAACGCGCCGCGGAACTGCCGCGTTCTGGATTCGCTGTCCTTTTCCTCCACCAGCGCCTGCGCTCTGGCCTGTTCCTCCGCGCTCGCGACAACGTCTCCTGCGTCCGTCGCCACCACGGAAGTCTGATCCAAACTCTTGTCCATCAGCATATCACCCGGGGAAATGTTTAGCACGCGCCGCCCGGCATGGCGGAAGGCGCGCCCTTTGTTGTCTAACGACCGCAAGGGCGCGCTGTCAAGCAATGCCCGCACGAAAAGACGCGCGGGACAATACCTGCCGCCGTTTTTTTTCGGAAGAGGCGGCTTTTTTCGGAAGGCGAAACGTTTTTTTCGGAAGAGGCAACAAAAAAGCCCCCGGCATGAACATGCAGGGGGCTGATTCGTCACTGGTGGGTCACCGGAGACTCGAACTCCGAACCAATTGATTAAGAGTCAACTGCTCTACCAATTGAGCTAGTGACCCAGTGCTCTTAGCGCAGAAAGAGTCATAGACCCAAGGGCATCCTTCGTCAAGAAAAATTTTGCCTTTTTCTGCAAAAAAGTTTAGCTTGCCTCCCATGAAAAGGCTGTTGCGAATG
>NZ_DBMAHT010000170.1:2101-3543 GCF_057866825.1 Mailhella sp. | reverse complement strand
CAGCTCGACTCGATCTGCCGATGTGTATTGAGGTCTTTCTTATTTATCCACGCAAAGCGCGTCATAGTTCAACGTATGTTTGTTCCGCGCGTACCATTCATAAAGCGCGTTTATGGACTCGTGCAGCGGCGTGAATGTTACCGTATTGAATTCTGTCTTCAATCTCGCGTTGGAACCGTAGTAATCAAGGCCGTAGCCTTCTGCGGCCACCTGCACTTCAGCGCCGCTTATGCCGGCCACATATTCCGCAATGGAACGAAGTTCCACAAAACCGTCCGGCACCACGTTGTAGGATGAGTGCGCAACGTCGTTCTCAATGAACTTCTCCAGCACCGCAGGCAGATCGTTCACGTCGAGATAGCTGAAGCGTCTGTTCCGGCGCAGCGTGATGGGCAGACCAAACAGGCTCTTGCAGATGGCGTTGGAGATGAACCTGATGGCGTAATCCTCATATCGGCCGAAGATGCCGAAGATGTTCAGATCCACGAAGCCGGGCAGCGAGTCGATGCGCTTGGCCACCACGTACTTGCAGAAGCTGTGCTCATCGGCCCCCATGCGGAGAAAGCGCTCATCTTCCGTAACTCCGGCGTTGTTCGCCGACACATCGTACACGGCCCCGCTGCCGAAATTGATGAATCGACCGAAGCTGTCACGATGCCGGGCAAGATTCTCGAACATGCGCACGTTCGTGTAGAAGAGTCGGCTGTGATCAGGCGCGTTTCTGTGGCCGGGCTTCACCGCCGCGTGCAGCACAACGTCGAACTCATGCCGACGAAAATACGTGTCCACGCTGTCGGTGTCGGCCACATCGAGTTCAGCGTGCGTCGGAGCAAACAGTTCGTATTTGTCCTTCAGAAACGACTCTCGAAGATTCCGGCCGATAAAGCCGCTTCCGCCCGTCAACAGTATTTTTTTCATGATCTTCTGCTCCGCACGAATTCATGGATGATGCGCGAGGTTTCCCGTTCGTCGTTTTCATCCACGTTCTGGGCAGTGCCTATCCAGAAGGTGTGCTCCATGATGAAGTCGGTATGGGGCAGCAGCGCGTACTCTTCCTCTCCCAGATCGCAGGAACGCATGCGAGGGCCGGAACCTATGCGCAGTTCCACGTCGGAGTCGGTCATCATGGGCTGACGCAGCAGATTGCCGGCAAAAAGCTGACGGGTGCCCACGCCGTGGGATTCCAGATATTCCACCAGCTCCTGCTTGGTGAACGGCGCTTCCGGACGCACGGAAATCAGAAAGCCGAACCAGGAAGGCTCGCAATGTTCGCTGTGTCCGGGCAGCATGAGCACGTCGGAAAGGTCGGCCAGCTCTTCGGAAAGCACGGCGGCGTTGCGACGGCGCTTTTCCAGAAATCCGTCCAGCTTTTTGAGCTGCTCCACGCCCACGGCCGCCTGCCAATCCGTGATCTTGAGATTGTAGCCGATGTGGGAATACGT
>NZ_DBMAHT010000170.1:0-2091 GCF_057866825.1 Mailhella sp. | reverse complement strand
GATCGTAGCCGAAAGGCAGATGTCCGAGCTGCAGGCTGAAGCGCTTTTTGCAGGTATTGTCCGTGCCGGGCCGGCACCAGCAGTCGCGGCCCCAGTCGCGCACGGACAGAATAATGCGGTGAAGAAGGGTGTCGTTCGTAATGACGGCTCCGCCTTCGCCCATGGTGATGTGATGCGCGGGATAGAAACTGAACGTTCCTATGTGGCCTATGGTGCCGGCATATCGGCCGTTCCACTTTGCGCCGAGGGCGTCGCAGCTGTCTTCGATCATCCAGAGGTTGTGCCTCCGGCAAAGATCCGTCATGGCATCCATGTCGTACATGTTGCCGAGGGTGTGCGCAATGAACACGGCCCGGGTGCGGTCGGTGACGGCTTCCTCTATCCTGCTGATGTCGATGTTGTAGGTGTCGAGTTCCAGATCGACGAAGACCGGCACAAGGCCGTTCTGCAGAATGGGATTCACCGTGGTGGGAAATCCGGCGGCCACGGCAATGACTTCGTCGCCCCTCTTCAGGCGGCGATCCCCAAGCTTCGGCGAAGTGAGCGCCGTCAGCGCCAGCAGATTGGCACTGGAACCGGAGTTGGTGGAAAGCGCGTACTTCACTCCCAGTTTGGCGGCAAAGTCCTTTTCAAACTCGGCGTTGAAGCGTCCGGCCGTGAGCCACATGTCCAGCGAGGCGTCCATCATGGCGCAGAGCTCCTCGGAACCGAGCGACTTGCCGGACACGGGAATGTATCCTGCGCGCCGTTTGTCGGGACGCGCAAGTTCATAGTATTCCACGGCGAGCTTCTTGATTTCGTTTCTGATGTCTTCCGCAGTTCTGCTCATGTTTTCTCTCCATGCCCTCAGCGCGGCAGCGCGCTCGTTTCATTCCGACCATTCAGGTATTCGCGTATCTGTGCATCCATGAGCGAGGGAAGATCCTCTCCCGCCAGCCATGCCTTCGACCATTCACAGGTTTTTTCTACGGCTTCGGCAATATGCCAGCGAGGCGTCCAGCCGAAGGTCGTCTTTATTTTCGTGCAGTCGAGCTTGAGAAAGTTTGCCTCGTGCGGCGCGTTCGCCTCGGCCTGATTTTCCCAGTGCGCGTTTCCGCCCCAGAGAGTGCAGAAAAGATCCACAAGCTCGCCGGTGGTCACGCAGTCGCAGTCATCCGGCCCAACGTTGTACCAGCCCGCAAGCTCAGGCTGTTCCCACTGACGCTGCACAATCATGAGATAGGCCATGACCGGTTCAAGCACGTGCTGATACGGTCTGGTGGAAAACGGATTGCGCACGCCTATGGCCCTGCCCGCCTGCTGCGCCCGCACGCAGTCGGGAATGATGCGGTCGTTGGCAAAATCGCCGCCGCCTATCACGTTGCCTGCGCGGGCCGTGCTCACGGCAATTGTCCCATCGGCAAAAAAACTGTTTCTGTAGCTGTGCGTGACAAGTTCCGAGCAGCTCTTGCTGTTGGAATACGGATCAAAGCCGTCAAGCGGCTCATTTTCCCGATACCCCCAGCACCACTCATTGTTGTGATAAACCTTGTCGGTGGTCACGTTGAGCACGCTCTTCACGTCCGAGGAAAGACGCACGCACTCCAGCAGGTTCACCGTACCCATCACGTTGGTCTCGTAGGTGTAGCGGGGATCCTTGTAGGAATCGCGCACGATGGGCTGCGCGGCAAGATGAATCACGATTTCCGGCCGGGCCTCGTCGAAGGCCTTCTTCAGAGCGGCGTAGTCGCGGATGTCGCCGATGACGCTGCGCATCCGACCTTCAAGTCCCGCCAGGGAAAAGAGATTCGGATCGGTGGGCGCCGGAAGACTGTAGCCGGTCACGCACGCGCCGGCCGCAACGAGCACACGGCACATCCAGCTTCCCTTGAAGCCCGTGTGCCCCGTGACGAACACGCGCCTGCCGGAAAAGAACTCAAGATCCATGCTCAGGCCTCCCAGGTCTTCCACGGCGCCCTATGCTCGTCCCACAGCCTGTTCAGCTCCAGCTTGTCCTTGAGCATGTCCATGGGATGCCAGAACCCATTGTGCTTGTAGGCCTTGAGTTCTCCGGCATGGGCCAGCTTCATGAGGGGCGAACGCTCCCAGATG
>NZ_DBMAHT010000169.1:0-3565 GCF_057866825.1 Mailhella sp. | reverse complement strand
GCCCGCATTTTATTTCATTGACAAGTCCGCAGGGCCGAAAAAAAGCCCGCCGGAGAGGGAGGCCGACGGGCGAGTGGTGTTGATCGGTGTTTCAAAGGAATGATGTCTATTAATATGCAATTTTCATGCCAAACAAAAATAAAATATTACTTATCAAATAAAATCAATTAATTAAAAAATCATGCCTTTTCTTTTCCATCCGGAATGGCCGAAAATCCGTATTCTTTTTTGAACAGGACTTTTTCCTGAATGCCGCCGTGTGGTGGACGATCAAAAAAAATTTGAACATCGACGCCGGAGCGTGCCCCCATGACGCAAAAAAACGCGCGCACAGCGCCCTCCCCTGCCTGCTGCAAGGCCGCAGCGTCCCTCTTTTCTCCAAAAAAAAGCCTCCGCTTCAGGGGTCCGGCCCGTCCGCTTCGGCTCAATCTCGTAAAAAAATGAAGCTAACATCCTGCCGACAAAACATTTTTTGCCGCACGAAAAAATTTTCAATATTTTTTCTTCCGGCGGGCCTTTTTCGCAGCGTCGCCGGGAGGGGCTTGTACAAAAAAACGGCACTTCTCCTTCAGACCATGCTCTCCAGCCTGCGGAAACGGCGCAGCGTGAGATGGCATACCGCAATGGCCAGGGCGTCGGTAGTGTCCAGAGGGCCATCGATGTGCGCGCGGCCCAGAAGCCGGGCCACCATGAAGGCCACCTGTTCCTTTTCGGCGCGGCCCGTGCCCGCCAGCGTCTTTTTCACGAGCGTGGGCTCATAGTCCTGCACGGGAAGACGGAAGGACGCGCACGCCGCAATGGCGGCTCCGCGCGCCTGCGCCAGCTTGATGGCGGACATGATGTTCTTTGCGGTGAACACCTGCTCCACGCCCGCCTCCTGCGGCCGATATTCCTCAATGATGTCGTGCAGGCCGTGAAAGATGCAGGCCAGCCGATCGGGAAAGGAACTGCCCTTCACGCGCAGAACGCCGTTGGCCACCAGTTCCAGCCTGCCGGAAGACTCGCGCACCACGCCCCAGCCCGTGACGTTGGAGCCGGGGTCGATGCCAAGCACCGTGACGGATGAATCCGAAGAAGAAATCATGTCTCACCTGAATAAAAAAAGGCCGGGGCAGAAAACTGTCCCGGCCCGAATGCTCAGAATGCGCTCACGCCTTATTCGGCGGCAGGAGCGTCGTCGGCGCCTTCCATGAAGACGGCGGCCATGGTGAAGTCGGACTTGTACACGGCCTTCACGCCTTCAGGCAGAGGCATGTTGGAAACGCGGATGCTCTGGTTGATTTCCAGACCGGAGACATCGAGATTGACCTTGCGGGGCATATCGGCGGGCTTGGCGGAAAGCACCACTTCGTCGCGGTAGGTTTCCAGGGTGCCGCCCATCTTCACGCCCTTGGGGGTGCCGACGTATTCGACCTGCACCTTGACCTTGATTTCCTTGTCGAGGTCCACGCCGAAGAAGTCGATGTGGGTGAAGGTGTTCTTCACAGGGGAGTACTGAGCGTCCCACACGAACACGGGATGCAGAGTCTTGGCGCCGTTTTCGTCTTCGATTTCGAGCTGGAAGACGTTGGTGCGGCCGACCTGTTCGTAGATCTTGGAAAGGGGCAGTTCAGCCATCTGAACGGCGATATTCTGACCGTCGGCGGTGTAGTACACGCCGGGCACCAGATTTTCGGTACGCAGGCGGCGGTTGGCGCCTTTGCCGAAAGCGGTACGCTTCTTCACAGAAAGAGTTTTCAGTTCGGACATGATGCTTTCTCCTTATGGGCCGTCTCCCGTCGAACGGGGCGCGGCGCGATATATCGTCTTCAATACCCTGATCAGAACAGGGCGCTAACAGAAGAACCGTCGTGAATATTGCGGATACTCTTGGCCAGAACTCCGGCAACGGAAGCCACACGGAGCTTTTCGCACTGGGCGGCATGGTCGCCGAGCGGAATGGTGTCGGTCACGATGACTTCCTTGAAGGGGGAGTCATTGAGACGTTCGCAGGCGGGGCCGGAAAGCACGGCGTGCGTGGCACAGGCGTAAACTTCCTTGGCGCCGCCTTCCATGAGAATGTTGGCAGCCGTGCAGATGGTGCCCGCGGTGTCGATCATGTCGTCCACGAGCACGGCGGTCTTGCCGGCAACGTCGCCCACGATGTGCATTTCCGCCACCTGGTTGGGACGATCGCGGCGCTTGTCGATGACGGCCAGGCTGGCGTCCATCTTCTTGGCGAAGGAACGGGCGCGTTCCACACCGCCGGCGTCGGGAGAAACCATGACGATGTCGCCGGAAAGCGCGCTGAGCTTCTTCAGCAGCACGGGGCGGGCGTACAGGTTGTCCACGGGGCAGTTGAAGAAGCCCTGGATCTGACCGGCGTGCAGATCGACCGTGACGATGCGCTGAGCGCCGGCCACGGTGAGAAAGTCGGAAACGAGCTTGGCGCTGATGGGCGCGCGGGGGCTGACCTTGCGGTCCTGACGGGCATAGCCGAAATACGGAATGACGGCGGTGATGCGGCCGGCGCTGGCGCGCTTCAGAGCGTCGAGGATGAGGCACAGTTCCATAAGGGACTGGTTGGCCGGGGAGCAGGTGGACTGGATGACGAACACGTCGTGTCCGCGCACGCTGGCGCCGATTTCCACACGCAGCTCTCCGTCGCTGAACGTGGTGCAGAGCGCAGGCGTGAGGGAACAACCGAGGTGATCGCAGATATCCATGGCCAGCTGCGGATTGGCCGTACCCGTGAGAATTTTAAGGTCGCCGTACATAGGAACATGCCTTCCTGAGTAAAGTATCCCGAAATGCAGAGGCGGCGACGCCACCAGGCGAAGCCGGAACACAACGACAAAATGGCTGGGGCGGCAGGACTTGAACCTGCGAATAGCGGACCCAAAACCCGCTGCCTTACCGCTTGGCGACACCCCACCACAACCAGCCCGGCACGGCGACTCAAACAAGGAAAGGGCCGAACACTTCTGCGGACTCTTTCAGCTTCCGAAGCGCCGATGCGGCCTGCGCCGCGCGCCCGGAATCGCGAAAAAGCCCGAACAGTGCCGAACCGCTTCCGCTCATGCCCGCAATGTCCGCTCCGCCTTCCACAAGCTGCGCCTTCAGCGCCGCAAGGGAGGGATGAGCCGCGAATACTACGGGCTCAAAGTCGTTCATGCCATAGAATGACTGGCAACTTGAACGGTTATTTTTATCTGCCTTCGTTTTCTCTGTCAAGGAAAATGACGCTCTTTCTGCATCCCAGGCCGCATAGGCCCAGGCCGTGTTCACCCGAACCTGCGGGCAGACGAGCACGCAGCTCCATCCTTCCACGCCGCTTTCCGTTTCGGAAAGCCGCTCTCCTATGCCTTCGGCAAGGCAGGGGCGGTTCAGAAGAAAGAACGGCACGTCCGCGCCCACGCGGGCGGCCAGCGCGCAAAGCGTCTCCGCGGGCAGCGGCTTCGGGGCGCGGCGCTGGAGCCAGAGCAGCACCTGCGCGGCGTCGGAACTGCCGCCGCCGAGCCCCGCCCCGTGCGGAACCCCCTTGCGCAGTTCCACGTCCACGGCGGGCGCAAAGCCCGTGGCCTCG
>NZ_DBMAHT010000168.1:0-3608 GCF_057866825.1 Mailhella sp. | reverse complement strand
ACTACCGCTCCAAATATGGAGTGGGCAAAAACCCTTTTAAACAAAAGTGGCGAAGCGGATGGGACTTGAACCCACGACCTCCGGCGTGACAGGCCGGCGTTCTAACCAACTGAACTACCGCTCCACTTTTCGCATGGTGGGCAGTACAGGACTTGAACCTGTGACCCCCGCCGTGTGAAGGCGATGCTCTACCAACTGAGCTAACTGCCCATGCGCAGGTATGTGTTTATGGAAAATGCCCCCTTCTGTCAACAGAAAATTTGCCCTCTTCGCAATTTTTTTTGAAAAAAGTGTGAGATTAATATTTAATATGCTGATATTATTTGTTTTTATTGTTTTTTATGCAAAACTTGCCGCAAAGTTGCACGGCAGGCTTTTCGTCAGCGGGCTTTTGGGTGGCGGGTGCTGCGACCTTTGGACCATCGAGGCGGGCGCGTCATGAGCGCCGGGCAGGAGGAGTGCAGATGAGGAACAGCAGCGCTGAGCGATCGCGACCTCGCAGCGGAAGCGGAGGGAAAAGCGCCTTTTTCAGGACAGGCGTTTTGCCTTTCACGGGCGTCTCCGGAGCCGCGCGGCAGCGTCGGCGTATCTTCCGGGACTGGCGCTTCTATCTTCGTTCACGGAGATTCCGGCGGAAGGAGCGGGCTGCCCGCTGAAGACGCCCGTCTGCCCGCAGGGGCGCGCCACGAAGAAAAAAAGAGCTGCCCACGAAGACCGTGAACAGCTCTGAAAAAGCGGATTGTCCCGCAAAAAAGCCTGCGCTGCGCAGGGGCGTGTCAGCGATTGTTGTCCGTGCGGAGAAGGCCGCGCTTTTTCAGCTCGATTTCCAGGCAGGCCAGCGCTGCGGGCGTGACGCCGGAAATGCGTCCGGCCTGCCCCAGCGTGAGGGGACGAATGGCGTTCAGCTTTTCCTGAATTTCCCGCGACAGGCCGGAAATGCCGGTGTAGTCCATGTCTTCGGGCAGGCGTATGGCTTCCTGACGCGCCGCGCGGCGCACGAGTTCGTCCTGAAGTTCCAGATAGCCGGAGTAGCGCAGAATGATTTCCGTTTCCTGAAGCACGTCGTCGGGGGCGCTGTCCAGTTCCGGCAGGAACACGGAGAGGCGGCGCAGCGGAAGCTGCGGACGGCGGCCGAGATCGGCCAGCGTGACGGCCTGCGCGGGACAGGGTTCGCCGAGTTCGGCAAAGGCGGCCTGCGTGGCGGCGTCGGGGGTGAGGCGCACGGAGGTCAGCTTGTCCATGAGCGCGTGCAGGCTCTGCTGTCTGTCACGGAACACGCGCCACTGCTCGTCGCCCACAAGGCCGATGTCGCGGCCGCGCGGGGTGAGGCGTGCGTCGGCGTTGTCTTCGCGCAGCAGAAGGCGATATTCCGCGCGCGAGGTGAACATGCGGAACGGCTCGTTGGTACCCTTGGTGACCAGTTCGTCGGCCAGCACGGCCATGTAGGCTTCGCTTCTGGCGGGCAGGAAGGGCTCGCGGCCTTTGATTTTGGCGTCCATGTTGAGCGCGGCCCACAGGCCCTGCGCGGCTGCTTCCTCGTAGCCGGAGGTGCCGTTGATCTGACCGGCGAGCCACAGGCCGTCCACCTTGCGGGTTTCAAAGGTGGGACGCAGCTGCACGGGATTCACGTAGTCGTACTCGATGGCGTAGCCCGGACGCACGATTTTGGCGTGTTCCAGACCGCGGATGGAGTTGACCATCTTTTCCTGAATGTCCAGCGGCAGGCTGGTGGAAATGCCGTTGGCGTAATATTCCTCGCGGTTCAGACCTTCGGGTTCGATGAAGACGTGATGGCGTTCGCGTTCGGGGAAGCGGGCCACCTTGTCCTCCACGGAAGGGCAGTAGCGCGCGCCCACGCCGGTGATGACGCCGGTGAACAGCGGCGAGCGGTCCATGCCGGAGCGGATGATGTCGTGGGTGCGTTCGTTGGTCCAGGTGATGAAGCAGGGCACCTGCGGCAGCACCGGGCCGGGGCCGCTGAAGCTGAAGCCCTGCGGCGGGTTGTCGCCGTACTGGGCTTCCATGGCGTCGAAGTCGATGGAGCTTGCCAGAAGGCGCGGGGTGGTGCCGGTTTTGAGGCGGCCGAGGGTGAGGCCGAGCGAGCGCAGCGAATCGGAAAGGCTCATGGCGGCGGAGTCGCCGAAACGGCCGGCGCTGTAATGCACGAGGCCCACGTGGACGAGGCCGCACAGGAAGGTGCCCGTGGTGAGCAGCACGTGATCGGCGAGAAATTCCTTGCCGAGCTGGGTGCGCACGCCGACGACTTTGCCGTTTTCCGCGAGAATGTCGGTAACCATGTCCTGCCAGATGGTGAGGCCTTCCTGCGCGAACATGTCGCGCTTGACCGCGGCAAGATAGGATTCGCGGTCTATCTGGGCGCGGCGGGCGCGCACGGCCGGGCCCTTGCTGGCGTTCAGAATGCGGAACTGAATGCCGGCTTCGTCGGCCCATTTGCCCATGCAGCCGCCGAGGGCGTCGATTTCGCGCACCAGGTGCCCCTTGGCCAGGCCGCCGATGGCGGGATTGCAGGAAAGATGACCGATGCGGTCCACGTTGCTGGTGACGACGAGCACGTTGTGGCCCAGACGGGCGAGCGCCATGGCTGCTTCACAGCCGGCGTGTCCGGCCCCGACGACGATGCAGGAATAATGTGTCATGGTGATAAGAAATCTGGAGGTTGAACAGGGCCCGCCTTCGATGCGGCGGAGGGGGAAAAGCGTGTCCGGCGCGATTGTTGCGTTCGGGCGATCAGTCCTGCGCGCAGGTGCCGCTCCATGACCCGGGAGAGCCGGAATCGGCATCGCCGGACAATCTTGCCGGACCTTCGGCAGCGGAAGCTGCGGAACCGCGGAGGAACGCGGCTGCGGACGGAACGCCTGCTCCGCAAGAGCCCGCCGCGCTCGAAAGGCGCGCCGCAGTCTCTGCGGGCAGGGCGCTGCGAAGCGCGTTTGCCGCTCCGGTACGCGTGAGGCCGCGCTGCCGGATCACCGGAGGCGGCCTCATGACGAAAAAGCGGAAGCCGCCTCGCGCCGCCGGAAAGGGGCAAAGCGAAGCGACTTCCGCTGACGGATCAGTTTTCGTAGAAGGAGCGCAGTGTCTGGCTTCTCACCGGATGGCGGAGCTTGCGCAGAGCCTTGGCTTCGATCTGACGTATGCGTTCACGGGTGACGTTGAAGAGCTTGCCCACTTCCTCAAGGGTGTGGTCGGACTTCTCGCCGATGCCGAAACGCTTGCGCAGCACCTGTTCCTCGCGGGGAGTGAGGTCGGCGAGCACGGAGGCGATCTGCTCGGAGAGCTTGGTGTTCACCACTTCCTCGGCGGGAGCCACGGCCTTCTTGTCCTCGATGAAATCGCCGAGGCTGGAATCCTCTTCGTCGCCGATGGGGGTTTCGAGGGAGATGGGTTCCTTGGCGATTTTGAGCACCTTCTTGACCTTGTCCACGGGATAGTCCATGCGTTCGGCGATTTCCTCGGGAGTAGGATCGCGGCCGAGCTCCTGCACCAGATAGCGCGAGGTGCGGATGAGCTTGTTGATGGTTTCTATCATGTGGACGGGAATGCGTATGGTGCGGGCCTGATCGGCGATGGCGCGGGTGATGGCCTGCCGG